>JBBKWP010000317.1:0-6037 GCA_037968995.1 Candidatus Xenobia bacterium | reverse complement strand
GTGACCAACTGTGGGCGAGGGTCCTTTTTGGGGCTGAGGTCGCGATGGTTTCGACCTTCGGACCCGCTGGCTTCTTAGGAGCCTTCCCAATCTCCACCGCTACCGTCTCTTCGGAATCGCGTTGACGTGTCTTCGCTTTCGGTGAGCGGGTGGAGGCGGCCGAAGGTGGCGCAGGGGATTCGAACTTTGGCTTGCTCCCCGACGGCACAGTGGTATGCTGCTCGGCAACAGCGCTGTCGCTCTCGAACGACTCCGGCTTAGCCCAAGCCGGCCGTACGGGCGCCTCCTCGCGAACAGGCAAAGAGTCGTCCTCGAACGACTCCGGCTTAACCCAGGCCGGCGCTGCGGGCGCCTCTTCGCGAACAGGAGAAGAGTCGTCCTCGAATGACTCCGGCTTAGCCCAGGCCGGCCGTACGGGTGTCGGCTTCGTCTCCCGTTGAAAGACAACTGCCTTCCTCAGCATGTCCTCTCCAGAGACTCCAAGGGTGAGGGCGTCACTCCACTCTGAGGCCTCTGGAGGCGTGGGAGGTCCAGTGGATTCCTCGATCGGCTCAGTGGTCTCCTTGACCAGCCCTGAGAGCCAATGGCCAGTATTGGAAAACGAGTCTCCCTCGGGGCGGGGAGGGAGCGGTTCGGGTTCTTGAGCGATCAACCCACTCAGCCACCCGGTGTAGGTGGAGCCTGCATCCGAAACGTCAGCCTTTTCAGACGACAGCGTGTCATCCCATCGGGGGGTCGGAGGCTTCGTTTCATCGGAATCAGGCACAAGCGATCACGAGTCCTATTCCTTGGGGATCAGGACGCCGCAAGTGTCGTCGTTTTCATCAGCAGCATTTTTTAATGCATCTTCCAAGGCCAGCGCGGCCTCGGAGATCGAGGCAAATCGAGCTTCCGGTTTCTTGGCCATCAAGCGATGAATCACGGCCTCCAACAGCAGACTCGCGTTTGGATTGTCGGTAAAGAGGGATGGAATGGGGGCGGTTAGATGCTGAGTGATGATCTCGATGGGATCGCCGCTCGCGAAAGGCCGGTCTCCGGTGAGCAGTTCGAAGAGCAGCACACCGACGGAGTATTGGTCGTTCTCAGGGCGCACTTCCCCTTTGGCTTGCTCCGGGGCCATATAATGGGGACTTCCCACGGCGATTCCGGTTCTGGTGATGGCTTCGAAGTCCAGTCCGCGGGCGATCCCGAGGTCTACGAGTTTGAGGCCGCTCCGGTTGTCCAAGAAGATGTTGGACGGTTTGACGTCGCGGTGGACGAGGCCAAGGCTGTGGATGTGAGCGAGAGCACTACACAGGGGGAGCATGAGACTAGCGATCTCCTCTAAGGGCAGTTCGGGATCTTCCTCTAGGTAGTCGGCGAGATTCTGTCCCTCTAACAACTCCATCGTAAGATAATGCTCTCCCGAGGGGGCCACTCCGGCGTCAAACACTTTGACCAAGTTGGGATGCTCAAGCTTAGCGCAGATCTCGATCTCTCGTAGAAAGCGCTTGCGAGCGTCAACGTCACCAAGAAGTTCGTCCCGAATGACTTTGATGGCCACGGTCTCTCCTGGTGCCTTAGGCGACTTGCCCCGATAGACGACGGCCATTCCGCCCTCAGCCAAGGGGCCTTCGATGATGTAAGGCTCGATTGGACCCGAAGCTTGGATCTCATCGCTTTTGCTCGGGGTGATCAATGGATCACGGGTTGACTTTCTTCGTAGGAACCATCCGGCTCCGACCACGGATACGAACAGAAAGCCGAAGAGAAACCACCAAGATGAGCCCGGCTTTGAGAGTTGGTAGGCGCCGCTGGCTGGGAATCGTGTCTGGCCTTTCAGTTCCCCACTGCGAACTTCCAGTTTGTAAGGTTTGTAGCCCTCAGCGGTCACGGTGAAAGTCACCGTGACGTTGGGGTCCACGGGGAGCGGCACCAAAAAGGGATGGCTGGCAGACTCGGTTTGTCCGCCGGGTTCCACTTGAATCTGGGCCTGGTCGGGCTCCACATAAAACTTCACGCGTTGGTCTTCGGCCCACGAACGAGGTGAGGCGCAGACGATGGTGCCCATAATCATGAGAAGTCGCGTGAATTGCCTGATAGGTGAAGGCATGGTTGGGCCTGTGAGCATCCAAGAGCCTTTCTCGAAGCGGAAGTACCCTCCCTTGCGACAACGGTCCAACGCTCCGATCCAGGAGAGGTCCCGCCTCGATGTCTATGGGTTCAAGAGTGCGTCGAGTGTGTTCAGGAGGCTGACCGGATAGACTTTTTCTCCTCGTTCGCCGGTGTTGCGAAGCGGGGCGCTGACGGGTTGGGTGAGAACGATGGGTCGGGCGGATTGCGAACTGCCGTTGCGCTCACCTTGGACCTGCACGGAGAATCCAGCAACAGCCGAGACTGTGCCGGACATCTCCTTGCGTTGCACACCTGAGGCGGGCATCGAGGCGACCGCCTTTGGCTGAGGACGTTGGTAACCACGCCGAACCTGTCCCGGAGACGGTGAGGGTGACGAGTAGAAAACGCTAGTGGAGTAGCGGTCCTTCTTTCCTTGTCTCTCTTCGGTGGCTCGGCTCATAGTGGACTCCTTCGGCAACTTCGGCTTGAACTTCTTGAGCCAAGACTATCACCGGCAGGTTTCCCCAAGGTTGGACGGAGCGGGTTTTTGTTAACGGGATGTTAACTTTGTTGATTTTCAGCGAGCCCTAGAAGGCCGGCCTTCTAGGGCTGCCAAGAGACCTTTTCTTTGGACTCCGCCCATTTGTCCATTTCCGCGGCGTAGGTCTCGTCCACGGTGGCTCGTTTGAGCTTCAGGGTGGGAGTCAGAAAACTGTTCTCGATGGCCCACTCGTCCTTTACAATCACGATGGACGAGAGCTTTTCCCACTCCTCGACCTCCCTGTTAATTTTGCTCAACAAGGCTTTGAGTTCGCTTTCAATGGCGGCTTTGTCCGCTTTACCCGAGGTGACTTCTTTACGCACGTCTTCGGCCAGCATCACAAAGGCGAACGGCTGCACATACCCGGATCCCGTCACGCAAGAAAGTTCGACGAGGCTATGGGCGTTCAGCAGATTCTCGATGGGGGCCGGCGAGATGTACTTCCCTTTACTTGTCTTGAACAGTTCCTTCACACGTCCAGTGATTTTAAGGCGACCTTTGTCATCGATCTCTCCTCGGTCACCTGTTTTGAAGAATCCATCATCCGTGAAAGCTTCTTTGGTGAGGTCTTCGGCCTTGTAGTAGCCCTTCATGCATCCTGGGGTCTTGACTTGTACCTCAGACTCGGAACTGAGTCGTACCTCAACGCCGGGAACCGGATTGCCAACGTAGCCCACCCGTGAACTGCCGGGGAAGGAGATGTGGGAACAGACAAAATCTTCGGTCATTGCGTAGCCTTCGAGAAGTTCCAGGCCTAAGGCTCGGTACCACTCGATCAGTTGCGGCGGGATGGGCGCCGACCCGCTGACGGCATATTTGGCCTGATCGAGACCAAGACCCGTAAGAATCTTTTTCTTAACGATGCCGGAAATAATAGGAATCTTAAGGAGTAAGGCGAGCTTCTTTTCTGGCATCGCGAGGGAAACTTTCTGCTGGAATTTGAGCCACAGTCGGGGCACCGAATGAAAGAACGTGGGTTTCGCTCGATTCAAGTCGGCTGCGAAAGTCTCCAAGGCATCCGCGAAGAAGACTCTCGCTCCCAGCATGATGGATGCGATCTCAACGGCAGCCCGTTCAAAAACGTGGGCTAAAGGCAGATAGGAGATGAAGCGATCTTCTGAGGTCAGCTTGAAGAGTTCGATGGCGCCTTTAGGACCGGCCACGATGCTCTGAAAGGAGTGCTCCACCCCTTTGGGCTTGCCGGTTGAACCTGAGGTATAGATCAAGAGCGAGGTGTCGTCTACGTCCCGTGCCGGATTTCCGGTCAACGGTTCGGTGGATTTGATGATCTCGTCCCAGGTTTTGTAGTCCGTCTTGGGGCTCAGAGGGTAAGCGATGCACGGCATTCCCTCGGGAACCATGGCGGCGGCATCGAAGTGGTCGAGTTTTCCGACAAACATCAATTTCGTTTCGCTGTGCTCGAGGATATAGAGGATGGTTTCAGGGCTCGACGTGGGATAGAGAGCTACCGAAACATGCCCGGCCATCCAGATGGCGAGATCGCTAATTATGAAATGAGCGCAATTCTTTGACAAAATTGCGATCTTGGATCCCGCTGGGAAATCTTGAGCCTGGAGATAGGCCGCCATGCGCCTGGCTTCGTCCATGGTTTGGGCCCAGGTGAAGTCTCGAATGACTCCGTTGCCCATCGGCTGAGTCATATACACGCTCTGGGGACGCTCTTTTTCCCATCGGTAAGCGCATTCTAGAGTTAGGTCCTTGGATTCGATCTGCATGTGGTGCCCCCCTTAATTTTCGAGGGGAATCGTTTCCGGGTGTGGACCGGATTGCCCTCCAAGAAGGGAGCAAAAAAGGGTGCGGTGTCGAGCACCTCCGTCGTGAAACAGTCTAAATCCCCATGCTGGCACGATAATACAGTTTCATGAGTTCAGGGTCCGGCTCCAGCCCGTCGGATTTTAACGCACGCACGATCTGCTCGTACAGTTCCACAGCCCTCTCGGGTTTGGCCTGATGCAGATAGCCTTCCATCAAGAGTCGGGCCGCGTCTTCGTTGAGCGGATCGAGTTCTAAAAGTTTACGACCCGCATCTTCTGTGGCTTGGTACTCTTTGGCCTCAAGCATGAAAGACCCGGTTGCAAGGACGGTTTCAGCGAACGCGATTTCCAGTTTGGACCGCGCAATGTCAGCCCAGTCCTCGTAGCAAGACTTGAGGAAGCTGCCGCGATACAGGCCGAGCAATCGGCCCAGAGCAACCACTGAGGTCAGCGGCTTGCGAGAGGTTGTCATCCTGAGAACTTCAACGTAGTCGTGACGTCCCAAACGATCGGGATTCAATTGCAAAGAGGAGGGAGACCTCAAGATGAGCGACTCGAAGGCTTCATCCTCGAGATTCAGGGCCTCCTTAAGCTGTAGCAATGTGTAGCTCAAGTTTTTGCGTCCTCGGGTCGACGAGGTGCCGGGCCAAAACTCTTCTAGCAGACCCTCCACCGAGATCGGTTCCCCCCACGCTATAGCAAGGCGTGCGAGCAGCCAGCGGCTTTTTTCGTTGCGGACCTCTTGGCCCAGGCCGGCGTCTCCGCCAATAGACACCTGAAATGTTCCTAAAGTGTTGATCGAAAGGAAGGCATCCACACTAGACGAATCGCGAGGTACCGAAAATCGGAACAGCAACGTTCCAAAGCCTAGCAGGTCGCCGTGGCGCAGATGGACGCTGTCACCGGGGTTCACGACTTCGCCGTTGACCGTGGTTGCGCTGCCCGCAGATTCGCACATCAACGAGACGGTTCCGTGGCGGTCTGGTAGAAAGGTCGCGTGGGCCCGAGAAACGGTCGGATGGTCCAACTCAATGTGGTTCAGGCGTTTGCCTCGGCGTCCCAAAAGCGATTGTTGACCTTTTAAATGCCATACTCGGCCAGTGAAGGGCGCCTCGATCCCTTCCAAAGTTCCCACATTTGGCTGGCGGACGTCCACTAGCCAAACGTTCACCCCGTCGAGCACGACGCTCTCGCCCACGTGCAGAGGGTGACTCTGGCCTGTGCTTTGGTTGGAGACGGTAACCGACTCATCACTGAGTTGTGCGCTCCAGTCAGAACCTTGCGGAAAGGCCGCCGCCGCGTCTTCGGAAAAATTGAGGGTTGGAGTGATAAAGGGGAATCGATACTCCCGTTGACCATCGAGCACGATCTGAAGCTCAAGATGGGCGCTCGCCAAAGTGACGGATTGGGCTTGGACGTTCTGGGTGGGATCGCTAGTCTGTTCTGACATCGTTGAAGCTGATTCGGTCGGACGAGGCCTAGGGCCTGTTAAGCCCGGCGACTTCCTTGTAAAGTGTCTCAGCCCGCTCTGGAACTCTTTTCGTTGTGGTGACTGTGTAGGTGATCGCTTCCGCTACAGGCCCTCGCCGATGACCTCGACAGCGCGAGGAGCGTACCCGACGCTGGC
>JBBKWP010000316.1:0-17049 GCA_037968995.1 Candidatus Xenobia bacterium | reverse complement strand
CCCTTAAAACCGGTGCCGGGGACAGCGGCTGGGGCGGCGGGATTTCGTCGTCACCGACGGCGCCCGTATCGGCCGGGCTTGGCGCCTCGCCGACTTCGGGAGCTGAAGACGGATGGGGAGGAGCCGGGGTCGGTGACTCCAAGGCCCCGCAAAGCTTAGCCTCAGCACCTCCTGCCAAGGTGGGTATGGCGTCTGGAAACGGATGGTTAAACGGTGACGACTCCGAAGGAGGTTCCGACGTTAAGAGTGGATCCCCGGGGGCCGATGCTGGTTGGCTCGGAGGTTCCGCCGGAGCCGCAGCCACCCCTTCGCGACAAGCGCCGCGCGAAAGCGATGGCTGGTTAGCTGGGAGTGACGACTCCGCGCCCAGTATGACCGAGATGGTCGATCGAGCGATCAATGTTGAAGAAGCTGATGATTTTGTTGATGACAGTTGGGTGGACGAGGAGGTTAACGACGGAGAGTTCGATGACTTAGAAGTCCCTGAATACGTTCCGGCCTCCCCTGAGGTGAGCGGGCTGTTCGTCAAAATGCTCCTGGTGGCCGTCTTGGTACTCATGATCGGAGGGGGAGTCATGTATATGCAGCAAGAGCAAAAGACACCCGAACAGATTCAGGCCGAGAAGATTGCTAAGGAGCGTGACTTCGCTTTAAGTTCGATCGAAATGGCCAAAACGAATCTCGCCGCCGGGAATCCTTTGCTAGCGATCGGTCCCCTGGAGGCAGCGATGGATAGCCTCAAGACAACCGGCGCCCCTCAATCTGAGATTCTAGAGACGAAGGCGCTCCTCGGTCGCGCTCTCTTCAAGGGCGAGGAGTACCAAAAATCTTATGACCACTGGGCAAGCTTGGCGAAGCTTGACAAAAAGTACAAAAAAGAAGCTCAAACTTTGATGTCCGAATCTAGTAGAAAGTTGCGCGCTCAAGCCAACGCGGATCTCAAGGAGGCCGACGGCTACATCAAGTCGGGCGAGTCGACTTCGGTTCTTAACTTAGGGCGCAACGCCCTTAAAATCTACGAAGGTCACAGCGGAAGCGCTTCGCAGAAGGGTCGGGCTTACGGAGTGATCGGGCGCGGCTACTTCAATGGTCGCGACTACGCTAACGCCCGCCAAAACCTCAAGAAGGCGAAGGCTCTCAATCCGGCGGGTTCTTACAACGCGGATCTCAATGAGATTGCGGAACTGACCGCACCCCCGACGTATCATTCCGGCGGAGGAGGATATCAGCAGCAGGCTGCGCCTGCTTACACAGCTCCTCAAGCTCAAGTGGTCGCGCCGAGTATTGTCCCTAATGATCCGGGCTACGCTAGAAGTTCGGGCACCTACTATCACCAGCCGAGCAGCGGAGGAAGCAATGCGGGTTCTGCTTCTAACGGTGCTCAAGCCGCTCCTCAGCCAACCACCAAAGAGATTCCAACCTACCGTGGTGGAAATAGCAACTCTGGGGGCGGTCGCAAAGGGCAACAAGGGGTCCTCAAGACCTATTAGTCTCTCGAGAGAGAGCAGTCTACGGGTCTGAAGCGTCGAAGGTCTATCTTCGACGCTTTTTCTGTTCTTCTCCAGCGTCTAGATGAATGGACGAACAGCCTTTGCTCTCACCAAATCCAAGAGTGTTAACGAACGAATTCGCGTCCCAAGAAAGGATCGCGAAGGCTCGACCACGATAGATACGAGGAACGCTTGAACGTCAGCCCGCACCATTGGTGCAGGGCTGAGTGTGAGTTGAAAAATTATTGAACCACACGAAAAATTCGAAAGAGATCGACCATGAATAAACCCACTTTTCTATGCATTGCCAGTTATTACAAAGGGGCTCCTCTCTTGAGGGCTTGCCACGACCTCGGAATCCATACGATTCTGCTCACCTGCGAATCCTTGAAGGACAAAGATTGGCCGTGGGAGTGCATTGATGACAAATTCTTCATGCCTAATCTCTATAAACAGCCCGACATTACACACGCCGTAAGCTATCTGGCGCGAGAGCGGCGCATCGACCGGATCATCCCTTTGGACGATTTTGATGTAGAGATCGCTGCCGCGCTTCGTGAGCATCTGCGATGTCCGGGCATGGGAGACACCACTGCCCGCTATTTCCGGGACAAGCTCGCTATGAGGGTTCAAGCCCAAGACTGCGGAATAAAAGTACCCGATTTCGTTGGGATATTAAACTATGAGCAGATTGCGGAGTATGCGGACAAAGTCGCGCCGCCTTGGGTTCTTAAACCGCGTTCAGAGGCTGGTTCCGTAGGGATCAAGAAAGTGCAGTCCAAAGACCAGTTGTGGGACTTGGTTCATTCTCTAGGGGATCGCCAGAGCTACTATTTGGCCGAGAAATACGTCAGTGGCGATGTCTTTCACGTTGACTCCATAGTGTACGAAAAGAAAGTTCAGTTCGCCCGCGCTCATCGTTATGGGGTCCCTCCCTTCGATGTCTGGAATCACGGAGGCGTCTTCTCCTCTCAAAGCTTACCTCTGAATGGCAAACTGTCGAAAGATTTGATCAAGCTCAATGAGAAAATGGTGGAAGCCATGGGTCTGGTTCGCGGAGTGACTCATACGGAATTCATTCAAGGCCCAGACGGCGAACTTTACTTTCTAGAGAAAGCAGCCCGCGTCGGGGGAGCAAATATCGATAAGCTCGTTGAGGCTTCCTCGGATATCGACCTCTGGAGAGAGTGGGCACGCCTTGAACTGGCGAACCTGAACAAAGAGTCCTACAAGGTTCCGAAGGCGGCCAAGGATCACGCTGGGCTTTTGGTATGCCTTTCCAAAGATGCCAATCCGGATCTGTCTGGCTTCGATGCCCCCGAGGTCATCTGGAAAGAGGGCAAAGATTTTCACGCCGCGATCTTGATGCGTTCCAATTCCGACGAGCGAATTCAGAAGTTGACCGAGCAGTACAAGAGCCAACTGCAGCGTGACGTCTTGGCGGTCGCTCCCCCTACGGATACGGTCGTACATTAGACCCGCTCCGAGGGTTATGTTTCATGCTACACGCGAACGTTTGCCTGGAGTCGATCTCTTACCACCTCCCCATGGAGGTGGTAAGTACCGAGTCCACCTTTGAAGAGTTGGCACCGTTGCTGGAGCGTCTGAAAATCCCTTCGGAGGGTGTTCTGGCCGCTTCCGGGGTCGAAGAGCGCCGTTTTTGGCCCAAGGGTACGACTATCGCGGAGTCGGCCGCCCGAGCGGCTGCCAAAGCGCTGGAAGCCTCTGGTTTGACGGCCGCAGATATTGGCTGTTTGGTAAGTACCTCGGTCTGTAAGGATTACATTGAGCCTTCTATGGCAAGTCTTGTTCACGGCCGCCTAGGTTTGCCGGCGCGGTGCATGAACTTCGACATCGGCAACGCCTGTTTGGCTTTCTTGAACGGAATGTCCGTGCTTGCCGACATGATCGATCAAGGCCGATTCAAGGCCGCGCTCATTGTCGACTCCGAGTCCGCTCGTGAAGTGATCGAGTCCACTGTTACGCGGCTTTTGCGCGAAGAGACGACGATGGATGACTTCCGAGACAACTTTGCCGCCCTGACACTGGGGTCTGGGGCGGTCGCCGCTGTTCTCACCCATCGCAGTATTTCTAAGACCGGGCACCGAGTGATTGGACACGTTGCGATGGCCGATACCCGCCATTCCAATCTTTGCTTAGGGCAGCCCACGGAAATGATTGTCCATGCCCGACCGCTTATGGAAGCCGGGGTTGATCTGGCCAAGAGAACCTGGACTGAAGCGGAGAGAGTTTTCGATTGGAAACCAGACAAGATTGATCTGTTCGTGGGGCACCAGGTTGGAAAACGCCACCAGCAGTTTCTCTTTGAAAGCCTTGAATTGGATCAGACCCGGGCCTTCGTAACCTATCCGTTTTTGGGCAACGTGGGGCCCGCTTCGGTGCCGTTGACCTTAGCTTTGGCACAGGAGCGGGGTCGGCTCAAAAGGGGACATAGGGTTGCGCTGATGGGAATCGGTAGCGGGCTGAACTGCTCGATGATGGAGATTCAATGGTGAACACTTATGGTTTCCTATCCTGAGATCGCGCACCTGGTCCGCTCGCTGGCGGTTCGAGACGAGAGCGTCGACATACATTTCGAATCGGATTGCGGGAGATTTTCGCAGACCGTCACCGTGTCCAGGGATAGATTGGGGAGACCCTCCGCGTCGACGCACGGCAACTCGTTGTTGGCCTGGGCGCGCGCGGCTTTAGGGCGTGCGGTACCCCGCGCGGTCGAGGGACCTGCTTTAGAGCAGCAAGAAGCAGAAGAGATAACGCTTCGAGCGTTTCGCCAGCTTTCCAGTCCTTTGACTCAGATCGACGGACGTTGGGTGGCAAAAGCCAACGATGTCCATCCCAATGTTCTCTTTGAGACTCAGCTTAGAGGCTCTCCCATCACCGAATCTTACGACTTGGATGTTTTGGTTCGTGTCCTGTTAGAGGTTGCTCGGTCTAACTCTGAGTGTCGTGTTGAAGAGCGGACATTTCTCTCAGAGATCGTTTCCAACGAACAACTCATCCATCGATTGTCCAATGCGCCACCGGTGACGGTCGCTGAATTGGCAGAAGTTTCCACGGTTGCCGTGAAGCAGACGATTTTGATGCTGGCCTGGACCATGGCCTACGCGGACGGTCAACTCGATCCAGAAGAGATGACTCGATTGACTCATCTCTGCCGAGGATTCATGCTTCCTGAACGCCGTGTCAAGGAGTTACAACTGGCCGCCAAACTATCGTTGCTGGGTCGGTATCTTGACAGCGTAGGAGAATCGATCGATACGGCGGAGTTGCGAGAGCAGTTCGATGAAAAAGCTAAGCGATGGGGCGTTTGTGAAGAAAATCTTGGAAAGCTTCGGGCTTGGTATCCTCAACATTTTCCAGATGATGCCATGAATGCATAGGGCACCTAATACATTTGTTTCACGTCACGAGGGCTTGATTTAGGCGCGATTAGCAAATTCCGCAGAAGTTTAACAAAATCTTTACAATTCAGCGCTGATTTCTTGTGACGTACCCGCCTCGATTTGATAAAATCAAGGGAGACACACACAAAGAGGTAACGTCGCTTGTTTAATTATCCCACCCAAAACTATTTCAATCCTTTTCAGGCTCAACCGAGTCCCTTTCAAAATTTGATTTCCGGAAACTATGGAAACTACGATAATTTTGGGAACTATCAATCGAGCCCGGTCAGTCAGGCCTACAGCCAGTTTTCGGCCGATTTCAGTGGCCAAGCCAACTTCTGGTCCCAGGTTATGACGGCTCAGCAGGGTCTTTTTACTGGCTGGAACGAGTTTGGGGGATGCGAGTGCCGGCAACAGCAGATGACTCCTCCCGGTGGTGAGCAGTCCCAGTTCGATGGCCCTCAACGCGGCGGACGGCGTGACCACGGTGCCCGTGGTTGCGAGCATAGTCCTTTCGGCCGCTACGATGGATCTTTCGGATCTCGGCGGGCTGAGTGGGCGCGTCGTCACGAGGGACACGACCATGAACACGCGAATCACTGCGACCCTTCCAGGCCGACCCCGGACGCAGGCTCAGATACGAACTGCGGCACCAATGACACCGGCTCGCACACCCACGTCCATCATCATCATCATCATCATCACATCCATCAGGACCACTGCGAACCTCCAGTGGCTGCGGCACCCGCACCGGCACCCGCACCGGCACCCGCACCCGCACCCGCACCGACCCCCTCACCGCTCGTACTGATTCGTAACCTTCCTGCGGTGACCGCGCCGCTGACTCGTTCGACGGCTACTACTCAAACGATTCCTTCTCCCTTCGTGCCCACTCCGGCGGCCGCAGCCACCGTGGCACCTCGCGTGCAAGCTCACAGCTACGGGGCGTTCGGCCCCGGTTCGAGTTCCGACCGCGTGACGAACGCCTCGTTTTCGAATAACGCTTTCGGTGGCAACGCTTTGGCTTTTTAGCTCGCCAAGGAGGAGCGTTCTCTCGTCCCGGGTTCCCCCAAACTCTTTCTCAAACTCTTTGCTAGCTGAAAGGATTCAACGATTATGTACTTTCCGATGACCAACGCATTCCAAATGCCCCAATCTTATTATGGGGGTGGCCTAAGTCGCTCTTCTTTTGGAGGACGTGCTCAGACTCAGAACTATGGTTACGGAAGTTCTTCTCTCCAGGCCGCTTCGTCTTCGCAGTATTACAGCCAGTTGATGTCCGCCCAGCAAAACCTCTATTCTGGATGGGGGCAGTTTGGTGGTTTCAATGGATCGTTCAATCAAATGGTCGGGAATCAACCTGGCTATGCTAATATGCAGGACCCCCGCGGGTTTGCTTTGTCTCAGCCGTCGCCCTACAACTTTGGGTCGGCTTTCAGTGCCTACCAGGGCGCTGAGTTTGGAAACAACTTTGGGAACCCATTCGGGATGAACCCTCTGTCCGGGTACAATTTGAGCGACCAATCCCTTGCTAACACGTTCTTCAATAGCGGCAACGGTACTCTGCCGACCGTAGGTTCGGGCTTTGATTTGGGTGGTTTGACGTCCGGTCTGAAGGCGTCGAGTTTGCTGTCGACCGCCTTTAGCTTGTTCTTTTAGTAGGCACTTGACAGCGTCGCCGTGATAACCTATATTCGGCGAGTCGTGGGGCTATAGCTCAGCTGGGAGAGCGCTTGCATGGCATGCAAGAGGTCAGCGGTTCGATCCCGCTTAGCTCCACCAATAGAAGAAAGGGAGTTCGCTCCCTTTCTTTATTTCTGTGTTAAGATAGTTGAATGACCCTTGCCGCCGCCAAAGCGGCGAATGCAGAGAGTTCTTTCCGGAAAAAGGAACTCGGGGTCACCTAAAGAAGAGGGTGCCACGAGCGGGACACTCTCCCGTGATTAGTCAGGTTTGATAGAAGGTCGGTTTACGAAGTATGGCATTTCGCCCGTGTCGTTTTAGAAGTTCAGTGCTTGGTGTGTTCCAGTGTGAAAAACACATGTTTCAACACTCCTATCCCGAGATCTACAACGAGCTCTATGAATTTTGCTTGGTGAACGTACCTGACAGGTTCTGTAGTTACGTGGATTTCGGTTTTTCGCTGGAGGGAGAGCAGCCTCGGATTTTTATCAACTGCACTCATCCCTATCAGTCTCGGCCTCTTGAGAGTTTCCGAGACTGTATCGAAGAATGCGATTTTCACGACAAAGAGGGAGAGTCCCTAGGTTAATGGCCGGGGTCTTCTTCGGAACTCAAAGAGATACTTCAAGTTCTTGCCAGTGACACGAAATCCAGCTACGGCTCCCTTTGTCTCGCGGAACGAATACTTTGGCTGCCTGGTATTCGATCGTAGGAACAGCGACTACATCGCTTTTGATGAAGAGGCTGCCGAGATTTTCGAGGCCTCCAAAGATGGGACGCTCGACGAGGTCTATCAGAAAGTCGCTCACTCCACGACCCGTCAGTCGTTTGATACTTTTGTGGGTCTATGTAGTTCCATAGGCCTTTTCGTGGACGGCACTTTTCAAGGAGCTACCCTTGACAACACTTCGCCGGACTTGAACTGTCTGACCGCACCTATTCAAGTCTATTTTCAACCCACGAAGTATTGTAATTTGGCCTGCAAGCATTGTTGGGCGGATGCAGGGCAGCCGCGAGCGCGGGAAATGACGATTCTCGAAGTCAAGAACATGCTCGACCAGATGGCCGCTTTAGGGGTCTTTAAGCTGCGTCTTGGCGGAGGAGAGCCGCTGGGTCGCGGGGACTGCTTCGATATCATTGAGTACGCCAATTCCAAAGGTATTCGGGTAAGCCTGGCTACCAACGCGACCATGGCGACTAAAGCCGTCGCCGCAAGACTTGGGGAGTTGGATATCGACGAGATTAAGATCTCTTTGGACGCTTCCAGCGAAAAGAGCTACGATTACATCCGTTCTGAGCGTTCCTATCGGAAGGCCATGCGGGGGATCAAGAATCTCAAGGACTCTGTAGATGCTCCGATATATTTTCACACGGTGCTTCAGCGCGACAATCTCACCGAAATACCCGCTTTGGTGAAAACTGCCGAGAAGATGAATGTCGATCGCATCGTTTTTGCCACCATTATCCCGACTGGGCGAGCGCGCGAAAATCCTAAAAGCCTCCTTACGGTCGAAGAGATCAATAGCGCCCTGGACCTTGCGAAACGGATCGGGCAGAGCAGTCGCATCAAGATCGAGACCCCGAATAAAGTTCCGCCCGCCTATAGTCAGAAGCGTCTTTTCGAAGGGTTCGGATCCGACGAGGGGAACGTGAGTTGCCATGTCGCGTCCGATGGGACGGTGTCTCCCTCCGGACTTTTGTCCGACCTTCTTCCTGGAGGCAACATCAAAGAGACGTCTCTTGCGGAAATCTGGCAGAAGTCAACGGCTTTCAAAAACATTCGGTCGGCCCCCGGAAACCCTGTCTGCAACAGTTGCGATTACTTTCGTTCCTGCCGGGGCGGATCACGGGCCAGGACGTACGTATCCATCGGTAGCCTCACGGAGCCGGATCCCGTGTGCAGCATCGCCAACGAAGTTCTGAGATGACTGAGGGATATCAGTTACAGCCCCGTTCGCAATCTCGACTTGAACTTCTTAACTGTCCGGGCTGTGATCGCCCTTTGCAGGCCGAGGCTTTGTCCTTACACGAAGAAACGACCTGTCCGCTTTGTGGTGTCACGCTTTTGATGGTTAGTATTGACGGGGTTTTGATGTTTCTGCGAGACGGTTGGACCTAGGGCGCAGTCCTTGGGGACTCGGACCAGAGCGCTGCCTTACGACACCGAGCTCTCTCTTTCGAACTCACGGGGTTTTCTTGGGGTCGGACTCATAGGACCGAGGCTCGAAGGTCGCGAACCAAGCAATTCATGCACGGTTCCGCCTCTAACCGCCCACTCATAACTTTTCGCTGGATCATGTACGCGGCGCTTTCGGCTTTCGCCATCATCGCTCCTTATCTTGAGACGACCGAAATGGACTCTCTTTTCCGAGGGCTATTGCTGGCCGGAGCTTACTGCGTTTTCCTTATCCTTCACAGTCTGACGAGATTGAGCGAGTCTACCCATCTGAACTTCGCTCGGCTTGGAGTCGTCGGGGGCGAAACGGTGCTCGCCATGTTGTACCTTGGACTTTTCGCTCCTTTGGAGCCCGCCCTCAGAAGCGTGTCGATTCTCGTTACCTTACTCGTCGCTTTAGAGCACGGACCAAAGTTGGGGCTCTTCTCCGCAATTTGCCTCGGGGCATTCAATCTTTGGCAGGGCGGTTTCCACGGCGGGACTTTGATCGTTACCTGCGCAAGTTTCGCGGCGGCGGCGATTCCCGTGATCCTAGACCAGGCCGAGGTTCTTCGACGGCAGCTTCGCGGACAAGACGAGTTCAATCAACTGGATAAGGCTTATCATATTGCTCGCCGCGAAACGACCAAGCGGCATGAAAATGAACAGGAACTTTACCAGGAAAGACGTCGATTCGAAGGCTTGGTCGATATCGCGCAAGGTCTCGTGCAGATCAGAGAGCAGGAGCAACTTTTGCAACGCATTGTCGATGTGGCGACTGACCAACTCAATGCTCGAGGGGCGCTGGTCTTACTGCTTCAGGATGGAAAACTTCGCGCGCGCACAGAGACGGGTCTCTCTGCGATGATGGTTCAGGCTATCGAACAAGCGACGGAGCCCAGCGTGCTGAAGGAACTCTTCCGGAGTGGAGCGCCACTGCACTATGGGGTTGGCGATGAACTCCCCGAACTCGGGATTCACAGAGCGATTCTCAAGCGTTTCTCTCACTTGCTAGGGCTCGATGGCGAGCGTCGTCCGGCCGATCGGAGAGTGGACCAGTTGCTGGCAGTGCCCCTCGCCTCAGCTCAGGACCGCCAGGCTTTCGGTTTACTTTTTGTGCTGAACCATACGATGGACCATTCCTTTACCGAGGCCGAGGCCAAGTATCTGCAAGTTCTTTCCACAAATTCGGCGGTGGCTTTAAAGAATATTTTGTTCACCGCCGAACTTGAGCGTTCCCATTGGGAGTTGATTCAAGCTTTAGCGCAAGCTATTGAGGCCAAGGATAGCTATACTTCCAATCACGTGGGGAGAGTGCGGGATATCTCAGTGGAGATCGCAAGGACCATCGGATTGGACCGAGACGCTATCAAAGTGATTGCCATTTCCGCGACGCTCCACGACGTTGGTAAGATCTCCACGCCGGACAGTGTTCTCTTGAAGCCCGGTCCTCTTACCGACGAGGAGTATGAGATTATGAAGCAGCATGCCGAGAACGGTGCTCAGATCTTGAGAGGCATCCTGTCCCTTCCCGAGGGAGTGGAGCCTATGGTGCGCCACCATCACGAACGGTGGGATGGGAAGGGCTATCCTCAGGGGATCCAGGGTGCTCAGATACCGTTGGGCGCGCAGATCATTTCCATCGCCGATTGCTTCGACGCCATGACCTATGACCGTCCTTACCGGAAAGGATTCCCCGTACAGGAGGCCCTCAAGCGAATGGAGATGGGTTGCGGTACTCAGTTTAACCCGAAGCTTTTGTGCGCTTTCTTTGCCATCCAGGGGTATGTCCCAGAGACCGAACCCAGTGCCATCTCTACCTATCACGATATCTTAGGAAAGCTGAGACTGGGGACCCATTTGGGTGAAGGTGTCAAAACAACCCAAGGAATTCCTGGGGGAGCGACAGGGTCTTCCGGGGAAGGTAGGGAACCTATGGCCAAACCTTTGCTGTTGGAGAGAAACTGAGGAATCGTGGGTTATAATTGTCAAGTCCCTCAAAATCTCGTCGAGGCTATCCAGTCTGGGCGATCGTTTCTTTTAGCCGCTCACGTCGGGCTCGATGGGGATCATCTGGGCTCCATGTTGGCTCTAGGGAGCGCCCTAAAGGAAGCAGGGAAGTCCGTCTGCTGCTACCTCCCGGAGACCGTCCCGGAGAATTACCAGTTTCTACCCGATCTCGATCTTCTTTGCGGTGAATTGCCTCCCACGGGCTCTTTCGACACGTTGATAACCTTGGAATGCCCTGACCTTCAGCGTCTCGCTAAGGGAGTAAACGTTGGTGAGCTTCAAAGGCAAGGCGTAAAGGTCCTCAACCTTGACCACCACCCTGACAATGAGCAATATGGTGATATTTTGTGGATTGAGCCGGAAGCGGCCGCGCTCGGCGAGATGATCTTCGACCTGCTGAGCGCCCTCAAGTGGCCGTTGGATAAAGGGATGGCGACATCTATCTATACAGCCATACTGACCGATACCGGCTCCTTTCAGTATTCCAGAGTTTCTCCTCACACGCACCTGAAGCTGGCAGAGCTGTTGAAGTTTGAGCTTTCCACTGACGACATCTCACGTATGGTTTTTAGGCACACCAGAACTCCGGTTGTGAAACTTTTGGGCTCTGTTTTGTCTCGTGTGAAAGTGACTGACGACGGATTGTTGGCTTACGCCGAATTGGGTTTGCAAGAACTCGACCAGCTTCAAGTTGATGACAGCGAAACACGATTCTTTATCGATGATATCGACCGGGTGAAAGGGCCTGAAGTGGTGGCCATTTTTCGCGAGATGAAAGAGTCGAAAGTCAAGGTCAGTCTAAGGTCCCGCAAGTTGGCGATCAATCAAGTCGCCGCTCAGTTCGGTGGTGGCGGGCACCCCATGGCCGCCGGATGTGTTGTCAGTGGAAGCCTCGATTCGGTCCGAGATCGAGTTGTGACAGCGGTGATAGACAGCCTCTCTTGATGTCTGCCCCGTCCGCCGCATTAACGACGCGAAGCTTTTCCGTCACGACTTTAGGCTGTCGCGCAAACCAAGCCGATTCCGTCCGTCTCAAGGAGATCCTGATTTCGGCCGGCTTTGAGGAGCGGCCCTTCGGAGAAGCCGTCGATTGCTCCATCGTTAACACCTGCACGGTCACCAAAGAGGCGGATCGCAAGTCGCGTCAAGTGCTCAACAAGGCGTTGAGAGTGATCCCCGAGGGGGGACAAGTGGTCGCCACGGGGTGTGCGGTGGCGGCGCGTGGTGGATTGAAGTCGCTGCCCGGATCCGTACTTCGCCTAACACCGGACGAGCAAGACAGAATTCTCACGCTGCTCGACGCCGAAGGTTGTCCTGGGCGCGAATCCGTCCTCCCGGTTCATCGTAAAACTCGGGCCCTTCTGAAAATTCAGGACGGTTGCGATCAGTTTTGCACGTTTTGCATTGTTCCTTACGTACGGGGAAGAAGTCGAAGTCTCTCCATCGAGAAAATTGTGGACCAGGCCGTGGAACTAGAGCGGTTGGGCCATCACGAAATCGTATTAACGGGGATTCACTTAGCCATTTGGGGGCACGATCTCGAAGATTCTCCGACGTTGACGAACTTGGTGACGGCAATCATCGGAGCGACCTCAAGCGTTCGGGTTCGGCTCGCTTCGGTGGAACCTGATCGCTTCCCCTTGGACCTTTTAGACATTATGGCTGTCGAGCCTCGGGTCTGCCCGTTTCTTCACCTGGTTTTGCAACACGCCAGCGACAAAGTTTTGGCAAGAATGCATCGCGGATATACTCTAGAGATTTATCGACGCATCGTGGACCGTTTTTTTGAAATCGTTCCCCAGGCGACCCTCTCTTCGGATATTATGGTAGGTTTTCCGGGTGAAAATGAGGCTGACTTTCAGGCGCTCATTACGTTCTTGAGGAGCACCCCTTTTTATCATCTCCACGTCTTTCCTTACTCGTCTCGCCCCGGTACAGCAGCTTCGAAGTTTCCGGACCAGGTGCCCTCTCACCTCAAGAAAGAGCGTCGCGACGCCGTTATACGACTTGGAGAGAAGCTGAAGGTACAGGCTCAACGAGGTATGATAGGCAAGCAAACTACCGCTGTTTTTGAGGCCGACCACAAGCCAGGTTGGCTGAAGGGGACAACACACAACGGAATGTCTCTGATTGCTAAAGCCGGACCAGCGCTCCTGAAGCGTCAAGCGACGGTCACGATCGTACGCAGAACCGGGGACTACCTCGTCGGTCGCCCCCAACTTGACCTAGAGCCTAAATAGACGGTTCTAGAGGTCGAACCTTCGGTTTGTGTCTGGACCTCAAGGTGGGGCAGGACATAGTCATGAGCGGTTGAAGCGCGCCACGCGACCACTGCTGTCGGCGAGGAGGTGTCCACCCCATGGCACGTTTTTTGGAAAAACTGAGAAAACAAGGACCTAAAGTCGCGCGGCCCGGTAATCGGGTATTGTCTGATGGACTAAAAGAAGCTAATTGGAGCAAATGTCTATCCTGTGCGGCGGTCCTACGCAAAAAGAATCTTGATGACAACTTAGGAGTCTGTTCTGAATGTGGTCATCATCATAAAATCACGTCTTGGCAACGTCTGGCGATGTTGAGTGACGAGAACAGTTTCGACGAGTGGGATCGACGATTGGTTTCCGAAGACCCTCTGGAATTTGGCCAGGACTATCTCGATAAACTGGCCGGTGATCGCGTAAAAACCGGAATGACGGACGCTATCCTGACGGGAAAATGTCGTCTGGACAATCGCGACTTAGCTATCGGAATTATGGATTTTCGCTTCCGTGGGGGGTCCATGGGGTCGGTGGTCGGGGAAAAGATCAGCCGACTCCTAGAGCGCGCAGTCGCTGAGAGGCTTCCGTCGGTTGTAGTTACCTCTTCGGGGGGCGCTAGAATGCAGGAGGGCATGCTCAGTCTCATGCAAATGGCGAGAACTTCCGCAGCCGTGCGTCTCGTCAATGAAGCCGGTTTACCTTATATCACCATTCTGACGGATCCCACCACGGCGGGCGTAGCCGCCTCGTTCGCCTCGTTGGGCGACGTGATCTTGGCGGAACCGAAAGCCATCATTGGGTTCTCGGGGGCACGTGTTATCGAACAGACGATTCGACAAAAACTCCCGGAAGGTTTTCAGACCTCGGAATTTTACCTGAAAAAGGGCTTTATTGACCGAGTTGTCAATCGTCATGACCTCAGATCGACACTGTCGGGGATTCTAGGAATGCTCTTGGACGGGCGCTGTAAGTCCACCGCATCCGCACCGACCGGGGACCAGCGATGAGCACCATTTTAGAGGTCGAAAAACCTCTTATCGAGCTAGAATCCAAGATTCGTGAACTTCGCGAGGTGAATCTCACCGGTCAACTCGACCTGTCCGCTGAGATCCGCCAACTCGAGCGAAAGGCCCAGCAACTCAAAGCCAGCATTTACGATCATCTTTCCGGTTGGGACAGAGTTCAGATTGCCCGCCACGCTCAGCGGCCGACGACCATGGATTACCTGGAAAATATTTTCACAGACTTCACTGAGTTGCACGGCGACCGTCTCCTGGGAGATGACCCCGCAATTGTGGCCGGATTAGCCCGTTTGGGCGGGACCGCGTGTGTCGTCTTCGGCCATCAGAAGGGCAAGGAAACCAAAGAGAATCTCTACCGGAATTTTGGCATGCCGAACCCTGACGGATTTCGCAAAGCGTGCCGAATGATGAGGATGGCTGAGCGGTTCGGGCTTGCGATCGTCAGTTTCATCGATACACCGGGAGCCTATCCTGGGATTATCGCTGAAGAGCGAGGGCAGTTTGAAGCGATCGCTTCTTCCATCATGCTGATGACGGGGATCAAGACTCCCATTGTGACCGTAGTCATCGGGGAGGGCGGTTCAGGCGGGGCTCTGGGGATCGCCGTCGGTGATCGCGTTTTGATGTTGGAAAACTCGGTTTACTCGGTAATCTCTCCCGAGGGATGTGCCACCATACTCTGGCGCGATGTGAGTAAAGCACGTCAGGCTGCCAATAGTCTGGGATTGACGAGCGAAAAATTAAAAGAACTCGGTTTGATCGATGAGATCTTGCCGGAACCACTCGGCGGAGCCCATCACAGTCACAGCCAGACGTATACCACAGTGAAGCAGGCTATCGAAAGAAACCTCAACGACCTGAGGCGGCAAACTGGAGAAGCGTTGGTAGAAAGTCGATATCAAAAGTATCGCCAGATGGGGCGATTCAGAGAAGCCTCGAATTCGGAGTTACCGTCTCACCCATGACAAATTTACGTAAAACACGCATTGTATGTACCGTTGGACCCGCCTCTTCGAGTGAGGAGGTTATGAGGGGAATGCTGTTGGCCGGCATGAACGTGGCCCGTCTGAACTTCAGTCATGGCGACCATGCCTCTCATCGAAAAAACTTTGAGAAACTGCGTCGGCTTTCATTGGAGGTCAATAAACCGTTGGGCATCCTGGCCGACCTGTGCGGACCGAAGATTCGTCTCGGCACCATGAAGCCTGGTACCGCCGTGACGGCCGGGCAGAGCTTCAGCTTTCTTTCCGACCAAGTGGAGGGCGATTCAGAACAGGCAAGCATCACCTATCCCAACCTATCTAACGAAATTGAAGTCGGCCAGAGAATTTTGGTTGACGACGGCAAGTTGGAATTCCGGGTGACCGAGTTAGGGAACCGCAGGGTAGTGACCCAAGCCCTGAACTCCGGAGCGATACTGTCCCGAAAAGGCGTAAATCTCCCCGGAGTCGCCCTGTCTGTCCCGTCTGTGACGGATAAGGACAAGGATGACCTTCGGTTCGCTCTCGAGCTAGGCGTAGATTTTGTCGCCCTTTCCTTTGTACGCAAACCTGAAGACCTTATCGAAACCAGACAGCTGATGCGTGAATTGGGTCGCTCGGTCCCTCTCATCGCCAAGATCGAAAAGTCTGAGGCTCTCGACAATTTGAGTGCCATTATCAAGGAATCGGATGCGATCATGATTGCTCGCGGAGATCTCGGTGTTGAATTGCCATTAGAAGATGTGCCGCTGATTCAGAAGCGGATCATCGCGAAGTGCAAAGCCGCCGCTCGGCCGGTGATTACAGCAACCCAGATGCTGGAGTCTATGACGGAGGTTTACCGACCCACACGCGCGGAGGTCAACGACGTCGCGAACGCCATCTTGGATGGCACTGACGCGGTCATGTTGAGTGCCGAGACGGCTTCAGGACTGTTTCCTGAGGAATCCGTAGCAGTGATGCATCGAGTGGCGCTGAAGGCCGAGACCGGGATAGACTACCTTGATGTCCATCGTCACAAACCGCCCCGTGGAGAGGCGCCGGAAGCGGTAGCCTTGGCGGCCTGCGAGATTGCCGAGGAAGTTGACGCGCGTGCGATTCTTGGATGCACCCGCTCTGGTCGAACCGTTCGCGCTCTGTCACGGTATCGTCCTCGTGCACCCGTCTACGGAGTTGCCTCAGAGATCGAAGTCTTACGACAGTTCTCTTTGGTGTGGGGTGTCACTCCCATTCAGATCGCAGACTATACAACCACCGACGAGCTGGTGAACCATGCAATGATCGGTGCGGTGGAGGCCCAGGAACTTCGTCCAGGGGATCGAGTCGTTATCGTTGCTGGAACACCCTTGGGGCATCGGACGAATACGGTCATGGTGCGAACGATTCTTGGCAACCCTTAAGCTTAATCGGTAGAAAACTCTTCCGTCCCGGAGAAGGATAGAGTCATTTCTTGAATAACATGCAAGAATGAATTCTCGAGATCAACGCCGATCTGGCGTCGCTTTACTGAAGAACACGACGATGGCCCTTGGTCTTTTCTTTGGGTTCGGGGTCCTAGGAGCCGGACTCTACAATTTGTGCCTGGATCGACAACTCGATTTCGAAACGAAACTAGTCGAGCTTGAGAGTCTCAAGTCTGAGCGTCGATCCTTGACGGATTACAATGAAGTCATGCGAGAGAGGGTCGCCTACCTCAAGACCAATGAAGGCGTGGAGGAGATCGCTAGGGAGAAACTAGGCTTGGTTCGACCGGGTGAACTCGCCTACGCCGTAGTGCCGCCACCTCCATCGAAGTTTATCGAAGAGGAAGAGGCCGATGCGCCTCATTTGGACCACGCCCGACGACCACGAGAAAATCAAGAAGACTACGGGCTCATCGTACGCGTCTTGCGCAATCTCTTTGCGCCGACGGAACTTTCCCAGCAGGTGCCTTCTTAGGAAAATAGAACCGAAAAGGGGCTTCTCGGACGACTCCGAAAAGTTTTTAAGGTCCGTGACGGGTATGGATAACGCGCGGGAGTGGCGAAATGGCAGACGCACAGGACTTAAA
>JBBKWP010000315.1:0-9714 GCA_037968995.1 Candidatus Xenobia bacterium | reverse complement strand
CCAATCCTCCTCGCCCCCGACGGGTAACTCTTCCGCCAACGCAGCCCCCCAACCCACACCCCAGAACGGCAATGCATCCGCTCCCACGGGCATGCAAAGCAATGGCGACACTCAAAAGTCAGAAGAGGAAGACACGCGCTACACGAAAGAGAACGTGGCCATGACTCAGAACATGAAGGCCTCAGGAGTGGAAGCTCCAGGACTCACCGACAAACAACAGGGCGGTAACGAAAGTGAAAGTGGAGGGGTCAAGACTAAGGAGTTCGACGTCAAAAGTCCCGCTACGGGTGCCAGTCAAACTCTCACGATGAGGCCGGCCGGCGAACTCGGAAGCGGAGAGCAGACTCTTGGAACATTCAAACGGCTCGAGGACTCTCCCGTTCTGAGGTACGCTACTCTCCACAGTAGGGGTCAAGACCTAGAGACGACGGCTCAAAATTATGCCGAGGAAGCCCGCAACGCTGGAGAGCGACCCGAAGACATCGAGAGAAACGTGGAGCGTCTTCGAAGCGCCACCCCCGACCAGTAGACCCGACCGCTCAAGATCCTACGGAAGCCCTCACCTGAGGGCTTTCTTTATTTGCTGGTTGCCTCCGCTTCACTTCTGCGACGCCTTACCCCGCTGGTCAACGATCTCGGTATGATGACCCGTCTGGCGGGAGGGAACTCGACGGAGACCGAAGCCGAGGTTCATGCAGCCACACACAGGAATCATCGAAGGTTTTTTTGGACGGGAATGGACGTGGAAAGAGCGGGCGGATTACGCGAAGTTCTTGGCCGACAACGACTTTGATTTCTACATCTACGCACCCAAAGGCGATCGATTTCTTCGCAACGACTGGACCCTAGACTGGCCCTCCGAAACCTGGGAAGAACTGGTTCGGCTCCGCCAAAATTTTAGCGATCAAGGGGTGCAGTTTGGCCTCGGCCTGAGTCCCTTCGACGTTCAGCAAAACTACGACGCGTCAGCCCAGCGGGCCCTGCTGACCAAAACCGAAAGACTCAACGAACTGAAGCCCGACATCCTCTGCGTGCTGTTCGACGATATGAAGGGCGATGTCTTGGATTTGGCGAGGATCCAAGCGGATATGTCTCATCTGCTCGCTGACGCCGCCGACTGCGAACGGGTGATCGTCTGTCCTTCCTACTATTCCGACGACCCCGTTTTGGAAAAAGTTTTCGGGAACGCTCCCGCCAATTACCTCGAAGATCTCGGTCAGTTTTTGGATAAAAAACTCGATATCTTCTGGACCGGTCCGCTGGTCTGCTCCCCAGAATATCCACGCGAACATCTAGAACATGTGAGACAACGCCTGCAGCGAAAGCCTTTCCTGTGGGACAACTATCCGGTCAACGACGGGGCCAAGAAATGCAATCACCTGCATCTCAAACCGTTTCGCCCCCACGACCTTACAGATTTGGTGAGCGGACACGCCATCAACCCCATGAACCAACCAGCCCTATCACGACTCTCGCTGCTCACCGTGCAAGCTAGTCACAATAAAGACTATGATGCTACCTCGGCTTTTCGCGAAGCCATGAAAAAGGAACAGTGCCCAACCCCCTTGGCTGAGGCCTTGGCTCGCGATCTGGCGACCTTCCACGATGACGGTTTGAAGGTGATCGACCGCGCAAAGTTTCTCTCAGATTACCAAAGCCTTCCGGAGCATCCTTTTCGAACCGAGGTTATAGAATGGCTTCAGGGCCTCTACGAATTCGACCCCGCTTGTCTCACAGATTAAAAGATCGACAACCGCTGGGAAAATTTTAGATCTATTTAAGGTGGCATTCGTATAAAGGGTGTAAGAGATTCACCCACCGAGAGGCCCTAGAAACCCATGTCACCCATCGCCACTTTAGAACAACTCGAACCCTACCTCAGTCACGTCGTCATCTGCGAAAAGCCCAAAGTTCCCGCCCCAAAAGCCGAAGTTCCCCAAGTACGTGAAGTGATGGCCAACGGCAGCCAAGGTTCGCACCTCGAACTGTTCTTTTCGGAAATCAAGTACAAAACGTTCGTCACCGAGAAGCGCGCCGAAGCAAAAAACCCCACCCCGGTGAACGGCAGTGGCAATAGCCACAGTCAAGCTCTGAAATTTCGGCTTCGACTCCACTAAGCTTCTGGCAACCTCGATGATTCTCTGACCTCGATCAAAGCCTCACCCTAGATTGGAACATCCTGTAAGATGGTGTCCAGAAAAGGGGTTTTCGGTCGTTCACGACAAGTAGATGCCAACGATAGGCTCATGTTTTGGACAGAGAGGGGGGCTGAGTTGATAAATTCGTGGCATTGCCATTTCAATCGACGGCTCACCATACTGAGTATCTGTCTGTCGCTGTGTGTCGCTCCCGTCCTCGCCGACGACGCGTACTTCAACTCACAACTCCAACTGCCGACTCTTCCAGGTTTTGAATCATTCTACCAATCCGCGCCCGCGCCGGCGGGAAACGACTCCTTTCGGCGCTGGCAACTCGACAAGCCGAGCCCTGACGTCAAACCCACGGCCTACCTTCTCGCCAACCCGAAGGAAAAGCTCTGGGTCACCATCCGTCGTGGGGAGGCCAAGAATGGGAAGGCCGATAACACGCCCGTTTCTCTCAAAGACTTCGACAGGCTTCTCGCTCCGGTGCTTACGGTCCATCACTTTTCTGTTTCTGACACAACGTACCAAAACTATGATGCCGGCCCCACTTGCACATACACGATCTCCGGAGGACTCGCCGACGGTTATTTTGGCTGGTTGGTCTGCCTAACGCCCAAGAGCGACCGTAGCCCCAAAGAGGCATTTTTTCTCACCATCGTCTACACGCGCTCATCGATACCCCTCGCGACAAAACTCGTGATGAAGCTTATGAAGGAAGGGCGGGTCTCACCCTCGTGAACTGCCCCAACTGCGGTAGCACCGTGAAGTTCCAAAGCCAACGCGCGCCTTACGCTGTGTGTTCGGCCTGCAGTACGATGGTGGTTCGCAAAGATCTCGATTTAGAGTCGATGGGCGCCATCGCGGAATGCCAACCTGACGGGTCTCCTCTCCAACTGGGGACCCAAGGCACCGCCCACGGCAAAAGCTTTCAAGTCATCGGCCGTATCCAACTGTCCTACGGCGACGGCTTTTGGAACGAGTGGTATCTCCTTTACACCGACGGAAGCGACGGATGGCTAGGAGAGGCATTAGGTCAATACTTTCTCTCCAATATCATAGAGATCCCCGAAGCCGGTGCCGTGCAGAATATGCTGGCCAATTTCAGTTCTAGTTTCGGACCGACAGATTTTAGTCCGTCGAAGCTCATGGTCGGGGACAACATTCATTTCAACAAGACATCTTACACGGTGCTCGATCGAAAGACCGTTCAGGTCTCCTCATTTGAGGGCGAACTGCCCTTCGTGGTTCAATCCGACCAGTCGTTTCTGACTGTAGACCTACGCTCCGTCGATGGGGGTGGCCTCACTGTCGATTTCTCCGACGGTTCACCCCTTCTCTACAAAGGAGAATGGTTTCATTTCTCCGACTTAGGGTTTCAAAGTCTTCGCACGGAATACGACTTGACAGTCTCTGTACCCGCCTCGGCTGTGCAAAAAGTCTCCTGCGCTTCGTGCGGCGCTCCCCACGAGATCGCCACCGGTCCCGAAAGTCGTCTCCTGGTGTGTGCCTACTGCGGCAGCGCCATGGATTCATCCCATCCGGAACTCAAAACTTTAGGCGCCGTGATCGACCGGGCCAAGGAACTGGCCGAGAGCGCAACACTCCCCCTGGGAACGGAAGCCCATTTTGGTGACGCCGCCTACAAGGTGATCGGATTTATGGAATCGTCCACCACTGCTGATGGTATCCTTTACACTTGGACCGAGTATCTGCTCTACAACCATTTGGCCGGATACCGCTGGCTCTCTGAAAGTGACGGGCACTTTACCCTCTTCGAGCAGATCTCTGGAGTTCCCAGAAGCCGGAGCAAAGAGGCCGGCGGAGATCCCCAACCTGCGACCTTGTGGTTGGACGGCGCGAATTTTCGCCATTTCCAAACCTCAAAAGTCTCCACCAATCGGGTGGTGGGAGAGTTTTACTGGCGGGTGCAAAGCGGCGACTCCAGCGTGAGTTACGACTATGTCGCGCCGCCATACCTTTTGTCGGCCTCGCGTGCCAAAGACGATATCACTTGGAGCTTGGGACGCTATCTCGAAGCCGACGAACTGCGAAAGATTTTTTCCTCCAGCGTGGCCTTCCGAACCCCTCGCGGCGTCGCTCCCAATCAGCCCAACCTCTACATGCGCACCCTTAAATCCATGAGTTTCCCACTTTGGGCGGCCTTTTTCGCCGGTATTGTGATGGTCGCTGGTGGATTCTTTCTCCCCAGCGGACAAACGCTTCTGGAGAAAGAAACCGTTCAGATCACCGGAAGCGGACCGGTGTTGACGAAACTGATCACCATTCCAAGTGGGTCCAAAAATAACGACATCGAGGTCAGTATCGAAGCTCCGCTTCCCAAGGATGGGTTTACAGACTTCGAAGTGTCGCTGGGCAGTCCCACCAAACAGTCCCTCACTCTGGCGAAGCTGGGCGGCCAAGAGAAGGCCTCGGGAGTTCTCTGGTTCCCTGGGGTCCCTTCGGGGCCCGCCACACTTGAAATCGGTGCGAAAATCGGACCTCCGGAGGAGCCGCCTTCCTTGCGATCAGCACCGTCGAAGACACCCAAATCCCCGCTATTTAGCGCGGAAATCAGCGCCAAAAGGATTCCTCCCAAGCCGGCCTGGGGCGGGTTCTTTCTGTTCTTTATGCTCTTGATGCTTCCGAGATATTTTGTAAAACGCAAAGCTTCCCGCTTTGAAACCCAACGATGGTATGAGTCGCAATATGGATAATAGAAAATCACCCCCCAAGACTTTCCTGGTTTACTGCGTGGTGCTTCTCGCGGGCTTGGCCTATTATCAGCACGCATTTTCGGATACCGGGCTAAAAAGCTACCGCAACTATTCCTCTCCGCCGGACAAACAGCGCCAAGCGATCGTCGGTCTGCAACAGCCTGAAACTTGGAAGAACTATGCCTCGGATGTCAGCACTTTTCGTAACAACGTGACGAGCAAAACGGACTCTCTGATAGGATCTCCCGCCGGGTATTCCGCGTTTCTCGCCGCGAAAGCACGCATGGCGGTGAGAGACTCCGTGGCTCCCTTCGATAGCAAACTCGCCGAACTCGAAGATGCAGCCGTTGCGACTTTCAACGACATCGGCTACACGCCAAGCACCGGGCCCAGGGGCGGCGGCGTAATGATCGTAGGCAGCACCATGAGACGAAACGCCAGTTCGAGCTATAGTTCCAGTTCTAGCTCAAGCTCGAGCTACAGCCACAAATAAACTAGTGTCCAGGCATATCCATTTAGAAAGCCGCATTTGAGCGCGCTCCTTCTCATTTCCGCTTTCGTGGTCGCCGCCTGTGGGTTGGTCTACGAACTGGTCGCGGCCTCACTCACAACTTCCTTGATGGGAGACTCAGTACTCCAGTTCTCCCTCATCATCGGCGTTTATCTTTTCAGCATGGGGGTTGGGGCTTATCTATCGCGCTGGGTGCGTCGAGGCCTCCTGACTACGTTTTTACAGATCCAGTTCGCGGTCGGAGCGATCGGTGGAACCTCAGCGCTGGTCCTGACCATGGTTTACGCTTTCGGGACCGGCTACAACTTCGTTCTGTACCTTTTGGTGGGTCTGATCGGTGCTCTCACCGGGGTTGAGATCCCACTGATTTTGCGTCTCCTCGAAGAGCGCTACACATTTCGCGACTTGGTCTCCCAAGTGTTGTCGTTAGACTATCTGGGCGCCTTGGTGGCATCGTTGGTCTTCCCGCTCATCCTGCTTCCGTGGATCGGCTTGGTCCGGACGGCCTTGGCCTTTGGGATGCTCAATGTAATCCTTGGACTGGTCATCGCGATCTTCTACGATCAAGAGGCTCGCTGGCGAGGGCTACAGGTTGAAGGAGCGACCATTTTAACGATCCTTGTGGTCTGCTTTGTCACAGCCAATCGTCTCACCAGTTTCGCCGAAGAAGCCCTTTACGCGGATCCCATCGTGCTAACCAAGACCACTCCCTACCAACGAATCGTGGTCACCAGTGCGGGAAGCGATGTGCGTCTCTACCTCAACAACAACCTTCAGTTCTCTTCTCGAGACGAATACCGCTACCACGAAGCCTTAGTGGTCCCGCCTTTACGTTCAGTCAAAGAGCCCTCGGAGGTTTTAATTCTTGGCGGCGGGGATGGCTTGGCGGCCTCTCTTTTGCTGAAAGACCCGCGGGTGAAGAGAATCACCCTCGTGGAGTTGGATCCCGTTATGGTAGAACTCTTTTCGACCAATCCGGTACTGACCGCTCTCAATGACAACGCCTTAAATTCTCCGAAATTGAGGATCATCCACGGCGACGCCTTCGTTTGGCTGTCCGAAGCGCAAGAGAAGTTCGACCTCGCCATCGTCGACTTTCCCGACCCCAGCAGCTACGCCATCGGCAAGCTGTACACCAAGCTCTTCTACCAGCGCCTGCAAGCGCGACTCAACGACGGCGCCACGATCACTGTCCAATGCTCCTCGCCTCTATTCGCCCGGCGAACCTTTTGGTGCGTAGCCAATACCATCGCCGCCGCGGGCTTTGAGGTGCGTCCGTACCACGCCTTCGTACCTTCTTTCGGGGAATGGGGGTTCTGTCTTGCCGGAAAGAATCTTCCGTCCGAGTTTCTACCGAACCCCGTACCTGTAAAGTTCCTCGACGATGAGACCCTCAGCGACAGCTTCGATTTTCCCAAGGATATGTCCCGAGTCGATGTCGGCACCAACGAGATCTTCGACCAACAGGTGGTGCGTTATTTTCGCTGGGACTGGGCCGACCTGACGCCGGGGTAAGTGCGAGAATCCGCCTAGCCGGGAAATCACTGAACGAGCAAAGCGACTGCAGAATCTATTGGTTAAGTCCGCGTGACAGTGGTGAGCATCTGCTTCGTCAGCTTCAAAACCGGACCGCGCAGCTTCGCGGGGTAGTTGACGACAAAGCTATAACTCCCGGTGGGAGGCGTGGCGTACACATAGATCGTCTCCAACTGCTCTGGCACCAGCCCACTGACAAGGAACAGAGCCGCAGGATCTTTGCCCACCTTGGTTTTGCCCTGCTCTAAAACTTTTCCGCCTTGAGAGGCGATCATTTCAGGAAACGTTTTCAGAAACTTCCCTAGGTCCACCCGGCTTTGCAGCAACTTGGAAACCACGATCTCCACATTCTGAGCTTCGTCGAACAGTTCCAAAGTCGATAGCTTCTGAACCTTCTCGACCTCCGCGAACCCATCGGGCGCCTGGAACTTCAGGTACTTGTCGCTGGTCTGCCAGGCCTTCTCGGCAAAAGCGTTCAAGGCGAACAGAGAGACGAAGCAGAGACTCACTACAAAGGAACGGATACCCATCCTGTTGTCTACAGCGAAAACGCCTGAGTCTCCTTGTGAAACGCCGTTTTATCTCGGTATTGATAAATCAGGTACCTTGAACTATCCACTAAACTGATGCCCCAGGGAGTCTCGACTTCGACCCAAAATGTGCTTTAAAGAACGACCGCGTCCTGAGGGCGATAGATCTGCTTGGTCCCTTTTTGCGAGTTGGCCACATCGCCGAAATCGAGATGAGTCATCTCTTCCAACTTATCGAGAGGCACCTGGTAGACCTCGAAGCGCCCGGGATCGAAGTCCGATTGAAAGAGGCCTCTGGGGTTGACGAAGTCTTTCTGTGACAAGACGAACGCCGACCCTTTCAAGCCTTCTTCCGGATCGTTCCAGACCACAACTTTCCAAAATTCTTGAGGCATCTGCGTCGGAGGTGACACTTTGCCGCCGTTGTTCCATTGGGGGTCACTATCACGCATCACCGGTCCGGTCAGTACAGTGACCTTCTTGTCCTGTGCCTTGGCGGTATCGAGAACGTGGTTCTCCAACTGCAACCACTCTTTTTGGTTCAATCGAGCGTGCTGGAGGCTCGCATTGGTGTAGGAGAAAGTGTCGTTGCTGCCTTGATGAGGATTGGGACCCCAGGCCGCGTCGCGGCGGCGTACTTGATGACCCTTGTCGATGTCATTACCCTTGTAGGCTTCGTTACCGAGTTGATGCTCGCGCGCAATACGGCTGTCAATAGTCCACTCGCCGTCCCGGGGCACATCCACGACATTGGCGCCGTCGATGTTGACCGCGGTAAAGAACGGCTGACGTCGCTCTTTGTTCATCACGATGGAAAAATTGGTGTACTCGAGTTCGCTTTCGTTGGGTTTTCCGATCAGAGTGGCGACCCTGTCCTGCCAAGAAGCGTCAACCTTCGGAAGCTCGAGGGTGCGTCCCAAGAAGTTCTTGTCGTACCCTTCGCGTCCGGGAAAGTCGCTGCTGAGTTCTTCAAAGTCTGACTGGCGGCTCTTTTCGACGTGTTGACCGCGGGACGCTTGCTTAAAGAGTAGGTCGGCCCGGTGCTCCACACCATTGCTGGGTGTGAAGACATCCTGAGACTGTCCACCGCCATGCTTGCGGGCCCGAAAGTCCTGAACTCGATGCTGCGAGTTTACGCCCGATGACGATGAAAGCTGTTGTAACACGGTGAACCTCTTTGGATTGTCGAATATCTCATCCACAGAGTACCGCGTTGAGGTATGAATAAAGTTGGCAAGATGTGAACAGAGCGTCGTCGGGGAGAGACCGGAAATGCTGCAGGCTAAGTGAGTGAGCAGGGGACCAACGCGCCTGTCGAAAACTGTAGGGGATTCCACCCCCACGGAGGCATTCCCATGTTGACATCGTCCCGCAATGGCTACGAGATTCTTTCGAGTCCTCACAACAATAAAGGCACCGCCTTCACTCAAGCCGAGCGGGAGGAACTCGGCCTAGAAGGTTTGCTTCCAGCAGCAGTGGATACTCTGGAGATACAGATCCAAAGAGTGCTCGGCCATTTGGAAGCCAAGCCGACCGACCTGGAGAGATACATCTATCTCCAAGATCTCTGTGATCGCAACGAGACGCTGTTTTACGCAACCTTGATGAGCGACCCGGCCCGCTTCATTCCCATCGTCTATGACCCTACCATTGCCGAAGCGTGTCTCACTTACGGACACATCTATCGACGACCTCGAGGAATGTACCTGACCAAGCACATGAAGGGTCGCCTCGCCGACGTTTTGGCGAACTGGCCTTGTAAAGATGTCCGCTTCATCTGCGTCAGTTCCGGCGGGCGCATCCTAGGCCTCGGCGACATCGGAGCCAACGGCGCTCCCATTCCCATTGGAAAGCTTCAACTCTACACCGCATGTGCTGCGGTGCCGCCTGAAGCTTTGCTCCCCATTCATTTTGACATCGGCACCACGAACGTTGAGCTTCGCCAGGATCCTCTTTATACCGGCCTGCGCGAGGATCCGCCATCATCAGACGAGATCGATAGTCTAGTCGATGAACTGATGGAGGCTGCCGAAGCCGTCTTTCCCGGAGTCTGTGTCCACTTCGAGGACTGGAAAGGCGTGGACGCGATCCGACTTCTAGACCGGTACAAAGACAAGGCCCTAGTCTACAATGACGATATCCAAGGTACCGCGAGCGTCGCCATCGCTGGTCTATCGACCGCGCTTGGGATTTTGGGCTCCAAACTCTCCGAGCAGCGCCTTCTTTTCGCCGGGGCCGGTTCGGCGGGCATCGGAATCTCCAACATGATTGTTGAAGCG
>JBBKWP010000314.1:0-5046 GCA_037968995.1 Candidatus Xenobia bacterium | reverse complement strand
CCAAAGCCCCGTGGCCTCTCAACGGCTTGTCCAAAATCACATCACCATCGACGAAGACCAGCGCCCCTTGTAAATCCATTCCGTGGGTGAAGGTCACCCCGGAATCCGTAACATCAGGGTTCGCGTACCGATGAAAACCGTAGATCGGTGAGGCGACCGCAACCGTCGTCTCCCAATGACGCGCGGCCCTGTCCTTCGGATCGTACTCCGCGATAGAAAGCCGAGGTAATTCGAACCTCTCACGAGACGAAACCGTAGTACCGCGCTCCACCAAGTCCGAATCCTGCAGCCCATCCAGCAACACCGCCGCGCTCTTCACACCAGAGATCAGAGTCGTCCCCGAAGCCTCAACGGGCGTATCCCTGACACCTAAATCACCTGAAGTTCGACAACCCGAAACCACCCCAATGGTCAAGGCGGCCAAGAAAACCAACGACACCGCCCCAAGTTCACTATCTCTCTTCAAATATCTCATAATCTAGATTTTATCAGCTTCGAGTCGTATTGAAGGTGACGGGCGCCGTCCTTCCATGTGATAGTGATCACAACTGTCCGAATGTCATTGGGGAAACCAGAGTCCCGGGTGACAACGGTCCGAAGAGAATATTCTTTTCCTGACACGTCAACGATCTCTTGGTGACTCAGAGCCTCTAACTCGTCAAACTCCGTCATTCGCGCCGTCGCCATTTCAGAGGAGGCTATTCGGATCGCCGTGGCGCGGAGGTCCGCGTTGCGCTCGGCTCTCAGGTCCGCACTGATCGACGCCAAAATCACGCTCAGCAGCAAACTCAAGCCCAAGATGGCCAGCATCATCTCAATCAAGGTCAGCCCGCTAATGGATTTTCTACCGATCATAACCCCCCTTGCTGATCAGCCGGTGGACCGTTTTCGAGGGCACACCGACCGTCGGAGAACCGTCGGGCGCTGTCGCTTCAGGATGGCTCGAGGCTCGGATGTCGAGGGTCATCGGCTGATCTTCTCCACCCAATTCAAATCGGAACTCGGTCAAATTCTTAGCCACCAGCGATCGCTCCTTACGACCCGCCAAAGCTGCCCAGTCACGCTGGGGAAGTTCAGTGTTCGGTCGGGGAGTGTGCGCCGTCGCTTTCACCACCTCAGGCGTCAGGTCCCAGCGGGTCAACGTCTGAGCTACTGGGTCGTAGCGATATAGCACGTAGTTCGTGATCGGCGACTCGCCGCTCGCGCGGTAATCCTCCGACTGACCCATCAAGATCGTAGTGACCCTGTCAGAAGAGCGAGCCCATACGTAGCCTTTTTCGGTTTTCTTGAAATTCTCCACCAGGGAGCGCTCGGCGATCACCACCGCGTTGCGATCGTTAAAAGCGCGCTGGGAGTCTCGGGGATAGATCAGCACCTTGATCAAGGGCTCATAGGCCAAGCCCAGAAAAACCGCCAACATTCCAATGACCACCATGATTTCCAGCAGGGTCATTCCTTGAGAGCGATGTCTTCGTCTCACAGCCATGTTTTGGGAGTTCCAAATCCTCAAACCGGACCCCTTTTTCCTTGAAAGAGCCCGCCAATGGCGCAGAAACAGGTGGGAATCGCTTCCCTTAGAACAGAAAGTTCCATGGCGAACGTCGATCCCGTCGAAGAGTTCCTGAACCAAGAAGTCGATCAAGGGATCATCGATTCGACTGGCGTTTTCACCATCGATCCTGCGCTCGCGTGGGAAAAAGCGAACACTTACAATCTCCCATTTTATGGAGCGTGGGTCCTCAAGCTCGTCCAGTTCTCAGCCTTGACCGACTGTTCTGTTTTACAAGTCCAACAAGCCCGCAATACAACGACCTTCCAATTCCGATTTCAGGATCCGCAAACGTGGAACTTTGAGAGCCTCAAGGTGGCTCTGTTCGACTTCGGAGCCAAGTCGCCGCCAGGTTTGGGTTGTCTCGCCGAGGCGATCTTGTTCTTGACGAAGAAGCTCGAACACAGTCTCACTCTGGCGTTCGAAGAAGAGGTTCTGTTCCGTTGGGACGGAGAGAACGTTCAGTTTACCTCGCAACAGCTTCCAAATTTCGCCCTCATGAGTTTGGAGGTCTCGCACGTTCCGTGGTACGAAAAAAAGGCAATCGAAAACCTCATCAGTCGTCCCGGAAAGCCGTTCAGCGTCGACATTTCTAACGCTCTGACCCAGTACTGTTACGTCTCGCCAGTTCCCATCCATTTGGACAGTCGCCTCATCGCCGGACTCCACAACGACCCCAAATTCTCGCCTTCGGAAGGAACCCGCCCCTTCGCGCTGCTGCATTGCGAGCCGGCGCCAGGCCTTGAGACCCTGCGTGGAGACCTCCTTCATCCCTGGACCGACCCCCATTTCAGCCGATACTTATCCGTCTCGCTTCCTTCCGGCTGGTCCGAACCCCCACGAGATGCTTACAGTCTACTGGTGCTCTGCTGTGCCTACGTACGTCCCTTAAGGCTCAAAATGACGGCTTTCGACAAAGGACAAACCAAGACCCACACTCTGGGCGACGGCCCCTCCACGCTCGTTTGGGTCCAGGACGGAGTGATTGTAGGCAGAGAAACCCTTTTGGGAAGAAACGATCGCGTCGGTTTTCTAGTCGTCGCGGGTGCCCAGGGTCTTCCCACCGATGTCACGGGGCTCCAACTCATTGAAACAAAAGACCGTGCCAAGAAAAAGAGCACCGTCTTGAAACAGTTCGCAAACATCCTCAAAAGACGTCGTGCCGAACTGCAAGGCCTCGAACTCACCGGCATGGGCACCGAGCAAGTCAATATGCTCAAGGTACAAAGCGGCTTTACTCTTATCACCGTGTTCCCCATCGGATGCGTCCTTGCATACAGCACTTGGCAACTCCAGAAAAAACTTGAAGTGTTGGAACAAGAACTGCAGGCTGATGTTCGCCGCCATCTCGCCGAGTTCGAAAGCAATCTTCATAGTGATTACAACGTTTCTTAATAACATGGCAGTGATTTACTAGGTTAGGAACGAAGCCGAATATGAGATGAGCTATTCGGGCGCCCAAGTAGACATGACCGTGGCCGCGAACTTGGAGCTAGACGCCCCGCTGCGGAAAGACTCTCTCCTGGTTTTTTACCGAACCATTTCTGCCCTTTTGACGGCGGGATATCCCAGCGCCGAAGCCTTTCGGTTGGCCGGGGAGTATTCTCCAGACCCGAACATGAAGAACGCCGCTCTCGGTGTTTATGATGAGTTGGCTCGACGTGGAAAGTCCCTTCCCCAGGCCATCATGAAGTTTCCCAACATGTTCAGCGACCTCAACAAAGGGTTGATCGCCACTGGAGACCAGACCGGAGCCTTAGACCGTATCTTCGCAAAGATCGCCGACACCGAAGAAGCTCTCGACATTACGCGTGGACGCATCAAAATCGCCTTGATGTATCCGAGCATGATCTTGATCGCCATCCTTGTGATTCTTACCATTGCACCGCGCTTCTTTGTCCAGCCCATCCGATCGTTCGTCGCCGACATGGGGATCACCATGCCGCCCTTCAGCCAAGCCGTCTTCGCGCTCTCCGACCTTGTCGTCTCTCCCTGGCTCTGGGTGGTTTTCGTTCTGCTCGGGGTCTATTTAAGAACTCGCTGGGAGTTGCTTTTCCGCAGCGACCGCATCAAAGCGCGCTTTTTTAAGTTTTGCTACCGTGTCCCCGCGATATCCACAGTCATCCGCGCCCTCACTCAGGCTCACTGGGCCCGCATCGTCAGTCTTCAACTCGAAGCCGGCACGAAAGCCACCGACGCCCTCACCAACATCAAGCAAAGTCTAAAAGACCCCATTTTCAAGCAGACCTGCCAGTCCATCATCGACAGCGTGGAAAAAGACGGCGTCTCGCTTTCGGAAGCCATGGAGCGGACCCAATACTTCGACCCCGTGGTGGTGGGCGTGATGGCGGTGGGGGAGGAGACCGGAAAAATCCCGGACCTGTTGGACTTCATCGCCAAAACTTACGAACAGGAGTTTGAAATGCGCCTGGACCTCTTTGAACAGATGATCAGCCCCAGTCTTCTCATCGTGTCAGGAGCGATCGTCGGGGTCTGGACCATCGCCGTTCTCTTGCCCCTCGGAAAGCTCATCTCCACTCTAGGGTAGGAGCCCATCGGAGTCGTCTTGGCTTAGGACTGTCTCGGCAAGTCGAGAACGTTATCTCTTCGTCGACTCCATACGCTCCTAGTTCCTAAATGTAAGGCCGAATAGCCTCAAGAAAAGCGCTCCTCACCTCGTGCAAACTGGTGAACCTCTCCTCAACGTCAATGGCCAGCATTTTGGCCACCACAGCTTCGAGTTCTTCGGGGAGATCGGGTCGTAGAGACAGGGCCGAGGGGCGTGGTTCCCCGATCTGCATCAGGGTCTGAACCAGATTCTGATTATCCATATCCTCAGGCAGATCAATGGACGGCTTCCCGGTCAGCATCAGGAAGAGAATACCGCCCAAGGCGAACTGGTCCGTTCCCTCATCTGAAGAAGTCGCCTCAATTTTCGCAAACATCTGCAGCGACACGCGAGGATCCATATATTCAAACGATCCCGCGAGAGGCATGCCTTGCTGCGTGTAGGCCACGGTCTGGTTTTGGTCTCGAGCCAAACCGAAATCGATGATGGTCAGCTTACCGTCAGGTTCACGTATAATGTTGAGTGGTTTCAGGTCGCGATGCAGTACGCCCTTTTCGTGAGCAAATATCATCACGTCAAGCATCTGAGAAAACAGCGTGCGGACTTCCCCAAAAGGTGGTTTTGGATTTCGATCGAGATAGGCCTGTAGACTCTCGCCCTTAACCAACTCCATCACGTAGTAGTCGCGCCCCTCGTGAACACCCCAGTCGTAAAGCTTCACAATGCCTGGATGATTGAGACCCGCCAGCACCTTGGTCTCGATCAGAAACCTCGCGCGGTCTTCCGTCTCGCGCTCCACCAACTCTTGGGTCGCGCCTTCTGGGTCGAACGCCCCCCGCATCTTGATGGCCACCACCGACTCCCGACGAATATCATCTTGAGGAAAGGCGCGCAAAACCTCGCCCATACCCCCACTTCCCACCTTGCC
>JBBKWP010000313.1:0-6071 GCA_037968995.1 Candidatus Xenobia bacterium | reverse complement strand
ATGCCGTGTTCCTATCTCGGCGGTCCTCGAAATGATCTCTCATCTCTCGGGGATTCTCGACTTGGTCGGAGGTTGGATTCGGGCTTCGGCGAGTCCGGGGTTCCGGGGAGTGGAGAGGTTCGTCTCTCATGACGGACGCTTCGGGGGGGAGCGAGGCGAGATAACTGTCCACCTGGTCCGCCGGGACCTGAACAGTGAATCCATGAATGAGGGGTAGTGACTCCTCGGTTTTCGCGCCCAACTTGCGATGAAGCTTGTTCAATACGCGCAGCGATTTAGCATCACCCGGGAGTCCCACCACAAATGAGACTGTGGCTGGAGGCTTTAACATGCGAGATCCCCCATCATTATTGCCCGCCATCGAGAGGGACTGTATTCGTACGCAACGGGGCGTGAAGTTGCGAAATATCCGGGATTCGCGTCGAGTGTAGCCACTTCTGGAAGAAATCTTTCAGTCGGCCCCCATTGAGTTCGTCGGCGGTTTCAGCCATCTGTTCTACCGAGATACTGGTGTATTTGTGTTCTTCTAGAACGCCTCTCAGAGTGCTGTAGAACTGTGCGTCTCCCACTTCGCATCTCAAGGCGTGCATAGACAGGGTCATTCGGCCATAATTCTCCAGCGAAAAGAGTCGGTCTCTATCAGGCTTGGCCATCGTGTCCTTGAAAGGGTGGTTGCAAAGGCGCTCGTGGATGCTCTGCATTTCCGCTTCGAGGGCCTCTCGGCCGAAACGCTTTTCTCTCCACAGCGCGCCACAGTAACTAGGGAAAGCTTCGTTAACCCAGATGTCTTGCTCGCTGGCCTTGGTGACGGCGTTCCCGTACCACTGATGGGCCAACTCATGAATGAGAGTCTCTTCAAAGTCTCCGAAACCTTTGATGGCGCCACTGGGGTAGATCGGTCGGGTTTGGGCCTCAAAGGCCACTTGGTAGCCGAGATCGGCTTCGAACGTGGCTTCTCCGTCTGTAAAGCGACTGGAGTAAGTGTCCGTATGAAGATCGGTGACGATGGCTCCATAGGTTTCGAATGGGTAAGGACCCAGGCGTTTGGTGAGAAAATCCATCATTTGGGAATGGTTGGCGAATTCACTCCGCACTTGCTCCTCCATTCCACGGGGGTGAACTACCTCAAAACCGGAGGAGACTTCGGTCTTAGTATAGGTTTTCTCGTCAAAACAGTTGACGGAGGCGAGGTAGGATGCCATTGGAAATTTCGAGCGGTAATGGAAAAGCCGACCGTTCTCGGTCTCTGTGGCTTCCACGAGCGCTCCATTGGCGACCGCGAAGTGACCCTTCGGGACCTCGACACGAAAGTCGTAGATCGCTTTGTTCGCAGGGCTATCATCGCCCAACAACCAACTCGAGGATCGTTCGACACCGTTGAAGGTGATGGTGGAACGGTCGTTGGTCAGCCAGCCCAGATCTGCTGGAACTGCAGGGTGGCTCACGGGTTTGGGGTGGCCCTGAAAGCTCAACTCGAGATTGAACTCCTCTTGCGCTAGAAAGGACTGCTCTACAGAAATTCCGGCTTCGGTTCGGCGGAGTGTTTCCAGTTCTCCGGTGGGGCTTTTGACTTTGACGCGATCGGCAAAGTTTCCGAAATCGAAAGGCAAAGAATCGGTAGCGACAGTCGTCACGCCCCGAATCCGGGAACGACTCTCCACCATTCCGGTCTCCTGGAACTTCATGGAGACCTCGTAGTGAGTGGCTTTCCAGGGCTTGACCTGGGTTTCGGGAGGGAGGCTGACCTCTCGGTATCTCTCGCGATTTGACGCATTGTCGCCCACGAAATCGAGAGGACGAACTTCGCTGGGCTCGATCTTGCCGTTAAAAGGCTCGGGTGCAGGGGACTTGAGGCCCATCCAGCCGAGAAGTCCGTCTCGTTTGATGGAGTTGACCGCCTTGGTTTCGCGCCAGAGCCCGAGTTGCGAAGGGGGGCCTGCGATGTAGAGATCCCAGCCTCCATCAGGACGGAGTTCTACGAGAACGTCTTCGCCATGAGAGTTGGGAGCGGAATATCGGCCGTCGGCGCAGCGATTAAGGCGAACATGGGACGGACTAGAAAGAGCGTCTGTCTTCGCTATGAGGGGTCGAGCTTCCAAGGTCTAGATAATAACAAAATTTGACCACAAAGTGAAGGGCCAAAGACGAGTTAAATCTCTGTCAAGGTGAGGGCTCGCTCCAGTGTCGCTTTCGTTCCGATCTGACGCTCAAGTGCAAGAAATTTCTGCAACCCCGCGTAATAGACTTCTCCCTGGGGGTTGAGCAGGATAGCCATCTCTTCGGTTCGATGTTCGCGCTCACTCACTTTGTAGGCGATCCACTCAGCGAAACCTTCTCGCACTAGCGCTGAGGTGGCGTTGTAGTCCTTGTGGTTTTCGGCGTGCCAGGCGTGGGCATACTCGTGGGTGGAAACCGTCAGGAATCGGGTCGTAGGTAGAGCATTCAGGATGTGAACGACGGCTGGTTCTGTCCATCGGTTCGCTCCTTGTTGTTTCAGAGTGAGGCTGGTGAGGCCCAAGAGACGGCCCTTGATGAGGCGCTCTTGCGAGAAGTGGTTGCCAGTGAGGGCCTGCATCTTGGGGATGTCGACCAAGACGACGCTCTTCACGGGGACCTTCAAACGCAAACGCGCGCCAAAAGTCTTCTCGGTTTCTGAGACGGCGCGATGGAACAGTTCCGACGCGCGGGCCGCTGAAAAGAGGGCGTCCGCTTGGTGAATGGTGCATAGGTGACGCCCGTCGGGCAAGAGTTTGCTACCACGCTGGGTGTCTGACGGTAGGCCGCATACGAAACAGGGGGGCAGGAGAACGCAGGTTGCGCAGATAGGTGACGCCTTAGGGCCGTGGACGTGGTATGTCCCTTGCATAGGTTGGCTGCAAATCGAGCACTTGGGGAGAGCCTGTTGCCAATGGTCGAGGCAGTAGAATTTGTTGTCGATCAGATACCCCTGCGGCACCTGTCGATGGCAGGTGACGCAGACACGAGGAGGCTGAGCGACAGAGGCCGCCATCAAGCCGAGGAAGAGGAGGAGTAGAGCCGCGGCCCGGTGGACTCCCGAAGCTAGGGCGTGTTGATTGACCACACGCCCTAGTCCTTTCTTGTGTAGCAACGAAAGCCCCAGAAGAGAACTGCCAACGAGATTGCTCCGCAAAGTACGCCCCAGAACCAATAGGGAAGGAGCAGATTGTTTGCGATTTGGGCGACATCCGAGGGGAGTCCCGGCCCAGCCCATTGCGTGAAAAGGTAGTCCGACCGTGTGAAGACTGAGAGGCCGAGTTGCACTCCAACGAACACCACGGCGGCTTCTAGACCCTGACGGCTCAGACGTCTGCCGGCAAAGAAGAGCAGAGGGCCGACGCCCACCGTGAAGACTAAGGCCCAGAACGAACGTCCTGTGAGGATGCCGATGAGAATCAGCGTTGCCCCTAAGATCTGAGTGGTCCAGCGAAGGCGGCGGTCACTCCCGCGGGCGGCCCAAAATAGCCACGAAGCCGCGAACGATGGACCGATCAAGCCGCCGGCCGCGATGGCGGCAGCGCGGAAGGCTCCAGCCTGATAGAGTGAGCCCGTTTCGCCGGAGGCGTCCCAGTGGATTTTCAGAGATTCGAAATGCCCGCCCAGCAGGATGGTCGTGAGACCGTGACCCAGTTCGTGGGCCAAAGTGGAGAAGAGGAGGAGAACGTGCCCGACGAGCCCCAGAATAGGTACGTTGGCCGCCATCATGAGCCCGTAAGAGAGAAAGAGCATTAAGCAGAAAAGATGGGTTCGTTCCAATTTTCGCGGCATATACTGGTAAATCTCCTCGCCTCTGAGTCTAGCATTGAACCGTTCGATGGCGCTACCTGTTTCTGTTTCGCCTACGAAGTAGGTAACGAAGACCTCAGACAGGCCACTGCCTTACTCTTTATCCCTGAGGATACGGGGGGTTCATACCGTCGAAGTCCGCGATTGTGTTTGCGGCCCGATAGGATGGGGACAGAAAGTAGGTTTTATGCCAATATTAATGATTCTTTTAGCAATTTTTCTCCCACCGATCGCCGCCTTCATGACGGTTGGGGTTTCCACACATTTCTGGATCAACATCTTGTTGACGCTCTTAGGCGGTATCCCAGGATCCATCCATGCTTTGTGGTTGGTTATGAAGAAATAATCGCGGTAAGATAGGGTCCCCTGCGCGACTCCGATTGCTCATTCTGTACGTTTTAAGATGTGGTAGCCAAACTGCGTCTTCACTAGACCGGACATTTCTCCCACAGGTAGGTCGAAGGCTACCGCGTCAAACTCTTTGACCATCGCTCCCCGACTGAAAGACCCTAGATCTCCGCCATTGCCGCCGCTGGGGCACTGGGAAAGTTCTTTGGCCTTGGCCTCGAAGTTGGCCCCGGACTGAAGTTCGCTCAAAAGCGTCTCGGCCGCACTCTCGTCTTTGACCAAGATGTGGGAACAGCGCACCTTCTCTTTTTTACCGAACAGACTACTCATTACGATCACTCCCGTCATTTTGCTGAAACATTTCCACAGTGTACCTTAAAAGGTCTAGACCTCCGCACTCTCCGTGCCCGGGTACGATAACTTCGACCTCGGGAAACGCGTCGCGAACTCTGCTCACTGTTCCAGACCAAGCTGAAACGTCGGCGTCTGCAAGGTTGCCCTTACCGGACCCCTTGGCTTTCACGAGGCAACCGCCGAAGAGAGTTTTCTCCGAGGGAAGATAGGTCACAATGTTGTCTAGGGTATGGCCCGCGCCCATGGGACCTTGCCGAAGTCAACGGTTGCCAACCAGGACCGATGCAGGTACACGTTGTGGTCCAACCTTTCGACTTCTAAGTCGGGGGCCACGGAGACTTCTAAGTCGGGGGCCACGGAGAATACTTGCGCGGGGGCGTCAAGGGTTAAAAAAAAAGTGGCGATCAGAATGCCTAAGCGAATCACGGTGTTCATAGACAAACTGATTTTCGCATGGGAGCGCTTTACCTTCGCTGCTTTCCCCTTCGCGGACAAAAAAAAAAGACCGCCGAGCCACGATGAGGAGTTCTTGCAGGAGGTCCACAGGTTTGTTTGGCTCGGCGGTGTGTTATTCGCTTGTAAGGTTATTGTACCGCCCAACAGCCCCACGGAAAGCCCCTAAATATTTCTAAGAGGTAAACTTTGTAAACGTTGTTTGTGACTTTGTTGCCGTGACGTTCAAATTCGGGATGCGGGTGGGCTTCGTCATACGGTGAAAGACCAGGTCTCGGTTGCCCGTTCGGAACGGAATCGGTCCGCTGCCGAAATGCCTCGTAAGCGAGTGGATGACACGTGCTAGAGTCCCAAAAGGGTGCGAACCTCGGGTTCTAAGGTCAATTCCTCGGCCCGGATGAGTTGCCGGCCGCTATCGTCTAGGATCAAAAAGTAGTCTGACCCCGCCCTGAGATCCTGTTCGATCCCCGAGCCGTCTCTTATCGGCGACACCCTCATGGACTTTCCGTCGGGACCGATCCGCTCCAGTATTGTGGAATAGCGGTACACGACCGTGCCCGTTCTACCCACATCGCCCCGCAGTTGCTCGACGTTATCGATCTGAACGTAAACGCTCAGCACGTTGGCGCCGATCTCGACCTTCGAGGAAACGACACGAGCTTTCACCACCGGTGTCCCCCGCGTCAAGATCGCCTCTAAAGGTTGATGAAAGACTCGCGTCGCAGCGGCCTCTCCGACCAGAAGAATAGCTAGGCCGACGATGCATAGGGCCCGAGATGCACCGATATGTTTCATGAGACAATTCAACGCCAAGCAATTCGGCATCCGACAGAGACTTCCTCAGTGCGATTGAGCTGTGAACAAAAGGGAAGGCTGTGCGAATATGGAAACCATTTTGTCGGGGACTTTGGAGAACCATGCAGTGTTTTGAATGCAAGTGGCCCACTTTGCAGAGGGCAAGAGGCGGTCAGCTGTGGTGCCCACGATGCGGAGCATCCAGTGGGGCGAACCCATGCCCGGAATCCGAATCGGGGGAGGAACCGTCGTTTGTGGTCAAGATCTACGTCGGAACATCTGCTCTTTTCTTGATTTTTCCGTTTCTCATTCCAGCC
>JBBKWP010000312.1:0-19204 GCA_037968995.1 Candidatus Xenobia bacterium | reverse complement strand
GTGCCCAGAGCGCTGCCGACCTCATAGAGGGACTTCAAAACGAAAAGGTCTCGTGAGCGCTGTCGTCGTTCTCGACAGAGATGGAGGGCGAGGTCTGCAAGCGTTTCAAGCACTTCCTCGACGTGTCCAAGGTTGAGCGGCACCGGAGTAGGGTGTGAGTTCAAGGCCGATCGCAGGTCTTTGATCTCGATCTCGAGTGAGGTTGCTAGAGTTGCAATCTCACCCTCCCGAAGGGGGCGTTCCGGTACCGGACCCGCCACCACCCATCCACGGTCCGGGGTTCCGGTCCCGAACGGATAAAGGAGAAAGGTTAGGCCATGAGGGCTTTCCAAGTGAAAGAAGCCGTCGCCTTTTGGGACTTCCGGCACGGGACGTCCGCTCCAGCCAAGTTCCGGGTCTTCGTCGAATATCAGCGGGTGGAGACGGTCTTGCGGATGAGTTTCCAGGCAGCGATCGCCGGTGTTTTGGAAGAAAACACCCAGGCTCAATTGGGAAGAGAACGCTAGCGCCCGTTGAACACGGTGCAACGTCCCTAAATCCCTGGGGTCTAGTAACCGCGTAGCAGTTACCGTATCGCTGTTGTTGATCAAAGTCGCCTTTTCCACGCTGTCTCGGCCGCCGAATTTGCTTCGACCCCTCATTATCGACTCACATGTCAAAGAGAGTCTCAACCCCTGTTTGTGAAGTTAGCTCTGAAGTCCCAGCCTTCCTTCTCTTTTGCGCAACGGGCTTGGTTCTCCGAAGATCGGGTGCTTGGGAACGTCTGCTCCGAGGTCGGTCTTCAACAGGAGAGAACCGATCGTGGGTGAAGGAGGCCGCGTGTCAGAAATCGTTGATTTACTCCGTCTAGTACCCCTGTTTTCCGGCTTAGAGTCGGATGATCTGAACGCCTTATCTACTATCGTGACTCGTAAAGAGTACGGCAAACGGGAAACTCTGTTCCATCAGGGCGATCCCGGCGAGGAGTTTATGATCCTAACAGAGGGGTCGGTGAAGGTCGAGTTGATGAACTCTGAGGGTAAAGAATTGACTCTGACGATTCTCACGCCGTATCAGTTTCTTGGAGAATTGGCTCTGCTCGATGACGTTCCTCGCTCGGCCACAGTCGTGTCCATGGAGCAGTCGGTTCTGCTCTCGATCAATAAGCGAGATTTCGCGCGACTACTCGAATCTTTCCCGCGCATGAGTATCCCTATGCTGCGGCAATTGACCCGACGTATGCGTGTCTTGACAGACGATATCGCCTCGATGGCCTTTCTCGATTCCTACAGTCGAGTGACTCGAAAGATTCTTAACCTAGGGGAAGAGATGGGCACGGAGACCCCGGAGGGCCATATATTCATCGACCGCCCCCTCACTCATCAACAGTTGGCTAATCTCGTGGGGACCACTCGAGAGACTGTAACCAAGATTTTGAACGAGATGAAGGATAACGGTCTGTTAGATATCCGCAAGCACCGTATCACGATTTTGGACCGCGAAGAGTTGCACGCGCGTGCCGATCTTTCGGGAATTATGTAGGCGACTCAGGCATATACGCTGCCTTGAACTCTTCGAATTTTCCGATTTCCAGAGCTTCCCTCATCCCGCGGGTGAGACGCAACAGAGCGCTCAGGTTGTGCATGGAACAGAGGGTGCTGGCCACGATCTCCTGGCAAGAGAAGAGATAGCGCAAATAGGCGCGACTGTAGTTGGAGCATGTGTAGCAGGGGCAGTCGTCCTCAATCGGTCGCGGATCGTCGCGGTAGCGAGCTTGGCGTAAATTGAGAGTGCCTCGGCGGGAGCGATGGGGCAGTTTGGGGCTCACCATCACATTGGCTGTGCGCGCGAATCTCGTAGGAATGACGCAGTCAAAGGTATCGATCCCCCTTTCCACGCCGGCGAACAGGTCGTCCATTTCACCGATACCCAAGAGATGACGCGGGCAATGTTCCGGGAGATGGGCCACGGTCCAGTCGAGCACCTGAAACATCTCAGCTTTTGTTTCCCCCAAGGAACCACCGATGGCGAAGGCGTCAAACGGAAGTGGTGCCATGAACTCTAAAGCTCGCTGCCTGAGGTCGGGGTAGGCGCCGCCCTGCAGGATGCCGTACAGGCTCTGATGGGGATCTCGAGGCGCTTCAAGGCAACGAACGGCCCACCGATGCGTCCGCTCCATGGAACGCTCGGTGTATTCCTTGCCGGCCAACGGAGAGGTGCATTCGTCGAACGCCAAGATAAGATCCGCGCCCAATCGCCTCTGAATTTCCATGGAACTTTCCGGAGTGAACCGATGGGTCGAACCGTCTACATAGGATCGGAAAGTCACTCCGCCCTCATCAACTTTGGCGAGCTTGTCCCCGGATTTGTGGCTCTTTCGAGGAGGCGACTTAGCGGGAAGGTCTTGGCCCGGGAAAATGCCTCCGATCTTACCTACACCGTGTTCTTTCGCTGCTCCAAGGGAGAAGGCTTGAAAACCTCCGCTGTCAGTCATTATGGGTCGGTGCCAGTTCATGAACGTGTGCAGACCACCCATTTGGCGAACCAAGTCCGCCCCGGGTCGAAGATAGAGGTGATAGGTATTGGCCAACACCCCTTGGGCTCCGATCTCAAGGAGTTGCTTAGGGGTGACGGCTTTGACGGTGGCTCTAGTGCCGACGGGCAGGAATTCCGGGGTCTCAATCACTCCTCGATCAGTAATGATACGGCCGCGCCGCGGACCGCCGGGTCTTTTCTGTGCTTTTGGGGTGAGGTCTTCGAAGACGAGTGGCATTAGGGTGCGTTCTGAGTCTAGACAACCCGCACCTTTTCGGATGGACGATGCCTACGACAAGAGCGACAGACTCCCACGAGATGGGAACTCGCGACGAACAGTACATCATCATAGGAAGTCGGGGAGGTTGTGCGAAGGGTCGCTGATGACGTTGAGAGATTGGCTTGCCCACCTGGAGCAGACCGGCGGATGGGAACTGTACCTTTGCGATGACGAGCCTGCTTTGGGCCGTTTGGAGGGCGGGGGATTTGAGAGAATCCAACCGGAGGAAACGGGCTTGGCAGTCGACCCGGACCGGGTCCAGATGCGCACCATTCTCGCGGATCTTGAAGAGCGTCAGATTCACACCGTACTGTTCACCTTCACAGATCCTTCGCTGAATTCAGCCTACACCGTCGAGGTGTTCTCCAGTATGGGCCGTCCGTCGTTGGCGGCCTGCCGAGTGCCCCCCTCGCCACCCACGTTGAGCGTGCTCGGCTTAGAAGAACCGTTCGAGCGATTCGCCGCGTTCAGGAGCGGTCTCGTCCTGCTCACCGGCAATCGGGGCTCGGGGCGCTCCTCCACGGCCGGGGCGTTCCTACAGTCGGTACTGTCTCAGCGCCAAGCCCACGTCGTGACCTTACAGGACCGCATCCGTTTTCTGTACGAAGGTTTCTCGAGTCCTGTGTTTCAGCAGGAACTGGGCACCGATTTCGAGTCCTGGGAGGCCGGCTTCGGACTCGTCAATCGTCGCTCACCAGAAGTGGTGTTAGTCGATGAGATTTACGGGAAAGAGACCGCTGAAGCCGTCATGGCCTGGGCCCTAGAAGGCAAATTGGTGGTCGCGACCTTTATGGGTGGAGATGTGGTCAGTTCTCTAGAGCGCCTTCTCAGCATGTTTCCCGAACGGGAACGGGCTCGGCGCGCCGAAGAACTCAGTTTGACTCTGCGCGCGGTTTCGGCTCAACGATTGGTGCCCGGACTCGATGGACGCCGTTGTGTGGCCTTGGAATTCTTGCACGTGGGACCGGACTCTGCTCCCTTTGTGGCCAAGCGGCAGTTCGACCAGTTGCGAGACCGACTGGCCGTGGCCAAGGACCGAGAACGTCTTTCCTTTGGCACAAGTCTTGCCAATCTGGTGAAAGAGGGATTCGTGTCGCACGAAGTGGGACTCGCTCAAGCTCCCAGGGAGGGCGAGTTCATGAGGGCACTGGAGGGCCGGCCGACCCGCGCCGCCGCTTATCCGTGGAATCTTCGATTGCTCTTGCAGATGGCCAGAGAAACAGCCGCCTCCGACATCCATCTTTCGGTGAAGAGACCCCCGATATTTCGCGTGGACGGGCGGCTCGAGCGATTGAATTTGCCGTTATTGGAAGCCGCCTCGATCGAAAAGATGCTGCGCTCGGTCATGACCGCCGAACAGACAGCGAATTGGGTTCGCGACCGGGAGTTTGATGGCTCGCTTTCCCTAGACGACGGGACCCGTTTTCGTCTCAACTCTTTCTTTCAGAAAGAGAATCCCGCCGCTGCTCTGCGACTGATTCCTCATCGCATTCCCGATCCGGAAATGCTCGGAATACCGGATTCCTTGCTCGACCTCGTCTTCCGGCCTCAGGGACTTTTGTTGATCACGGGTCCCACCGGGTCCGGAAAGACCACCAGTGTTGCCTGTTTGGTGGACGCTATCAATCGAAAAAAAGCTTGTCACATCATTACTGTCGAGGACCCCATCGAGTATTATCACGAGAGTTTGACATCGACCATCGATCAGCGGCAGGTCGATACCGACACGCTCTCCTTCAAGACGGCCTTGAAATTCGCTCTTCGCCAAGACCCTGATGTGTTGGTCGTGGGAGAGATGAGGGATACCGAGACCATCGCTTCGGCCCTCACCGCGGCGGAGACCGGACATCTGGTGCTGGCCACGTTACATACTAATGATGCCTGTCAAACCGTGGACCGCATCGTGGATGTCTTTCCACCTCACCAGCAGGCGCAGATTCGTCAGCAAGTGGCAGCTTCGTTGTTAGCAGTCGTTTCTCAGCGCCTTTTGCCGCGCTCCGACGGAAATGGGCGGTTGGCAGCTTTCGAGTTGCTGATCGCCACGCCGGCCATTCGCAACCTGATCAGAGAGGGTAAGACTCACCAGATTCCCAACGTGATAGCAACCTCAACCAGCACCGGAATGTGCACCTTGGAGAAGTCGCTCATGGAACTCTATCGCTCTGGATTGGTCTCTTACGAAGAAGCGTCGCGCTATTTCTCCGAAAAGTCAGTTTCCACGGAAGTCGCCCGCTAAAGCCCCTTCGGAATTCTAAAAACCCTTCTCTTCGAGCAAGGCCCACATCTCCGGAAGCCAGGGCCGACCGGGTCTCGGGCCCAGCGCGATCCTATGAATAGGGTCGCTGTCGGAGATGGCGGATCGTATTTGGGCCAGGTTTTGCGCCGAGACTCTATAGGAGGTTAGAACCCCAATCCAGCGAGGATCTACTTCGTTCCGGAACTGAGTCAGTAGCTGCATTAAAAGAACCATCATTGGTGCCGGTAAAACAACGGCATCGCTCTCTTTGGGCTTGCGGTAGGCTAGCAATAAAGCGGAGGCCCAGTTCGGAAGCTTGGACAGATCCAGCAGGCTTTCGGCTTGCCCGTCAAGCCAAGCTAGTCGGTCTCGGACCTCTAGGAACTCGAAATAGGGCAGCATACACAGCCACTGTTGTCGCTCTTTGAGACTGTTGTGATAGGCGGCCTGCCAAACCTTCCAGTCTGAATCTTCGGTAGCCTGCAGAAAAACACGAAAGAATCGAGCGTCCCGATTGTCGGGTTCCAAGCTCTGCAAAGCTTCGACAAGCGGGACCCAAAGTTGGGAATGGTTCTGACAGGCTTCGAGCATCCCTAGCCAACCGGCGTCCGCGCTCCATTCCATGTATAGACGCTGCATGCGGTTGGGTCGACGCGGTTTCCCCTTATCGTAAGTGTTAAAGTATACTGTCGCGATATCCGGCCAGCGCGGGGGTGAGATCTCTTCGAGCAGTTCTAGGGCAAGAGCGTGCGCCCAGGCGCGGACGTCCTGTGTGGTAAGACTCACCATTTCGCCCCGGCCCTGGAAAAGGTCCTCGAGGTTTTTCTCTCCACCGTCGGTGAGAAGGCCTCGCTTGGAAAGAAATCGCGCCACATCCAGGAGCGCTTGGGCACGGGACGAATCGGCCGGAACTCGACAGAGAATCGGCTGCAGGACCAGCGGCGGAGCCGGAAGTTTGTGGCGAGACATATGAGACATACCGACAAGCTCCTTGGGGCTCTAAGAAAAGGACTCCTCCCCATGACGCTTACCGATAATCTAATGAATGCTCTGCAATACCGAGAGTCCCTTCGAGAGCGGTGGAGTCAAGAGGGCACCGACAGTTTTCGAGTTTTCCACGGAGCCGTCGAGGGACGTCCGGGGCTAACGGTAGACGCTTACGGTCCCCTGACCTTAGCCTGCGTGTCGGCAGCGCATCCATTGGATGCGCTGGAGAGCGGAGAACTCACGGCATTCCTAGAGCAGGTCAGGCCTGGGCCCTCGGCTGTGGCGACACGTGAGGGAGCCAATCTTTTGCCCACCTGGGAGTCCAGTCCCGAAGTTTGGTCTTCAGCATACTGGTCCAAGGAACTGGGTCTAGAATTTGCTGTGGATCTATCAAAGGCCCGGAGGGACCCGCAGCTCTTTCTTGATTTTCGCGCAGCCAAGCGAGCGATGAAGCAGTGGATTCAGGGTGCTGAAGTGTCGGCGCCTCCCGTTTCGGTACTCAATCTCTTTGCCTATACCTGCTCGGTGAGTTGTCAGGTGGCTGACGCTGGGGCCTCGGAGGTTTGGAGTGTCGATTTTTCCGAATCGAACCTCAATTGGGGTCGCAAAAATTTTCGGAAAAACAAACATCTGGACGGGCCGACGGAGTTTCTCTGCGAGGACTGCATCGGGCTGCTTTGGACCCTGACGGACAACCGAAAAGCTTTGAGCAGAAAAAAGGCAAAGCCGATCAAAATCTCGCCTCGCCAGTTTTCTTTGGTTGTCGTAGACCCTCCGGCATGGTCTAAGGGAAAATATGCGGCGGTGGATCTTCGTCGTGATCCTGAGACCGTTTTTCGGCCGGCTTGGCGCTGCGTTGAGCCTCGAGGAGCGATGTTAGCTTCGAACAATTCAGCCAAGGTGACCAAAGCCGAGTTCGCCCAAAGATTGGAGCGAATGCTCGAAAAGGAGGATCCGCCACACCGATGCTCTCGCATCGATTGGCTGACCCCGGATTTGGACTTCCCTTCGCCCGACGGAGAGCATCCCCTCAAAATCGCGTTTTGTCACAAGGAGTGAGACCCAAAGTCTTAGCCTTCAAGGCCCAGGAATGAACGAATTTCAAGGAGAAATCCGTCGGATGAGCCCAGACCCCGCCCTGCCAACCTTTTCGGAATACACCGAAGCCTTCAAGCGACTCCGTCAGTTCGCCGCCCAGAAGAAGGCTATGATGACAATGGCTCTAGGTCGTTCCTTTGAATTGCCGGCGTTCGATGATCCTGAAATCCTCCGAGATCGAGAACTCCTAGCGGCATGGGAACTGCATAACGGGCCTGGATGGATCGGATATTAGGGGGGCCTTGAACCTTCGAAGGAACTCCTTTGGTTCTGCAGGAAGAATCGCTCGGTCATGACATCACAAATCGTTGCCTTCGCCATGCTGGCTGTCGCCGCATTCTTCTTTATTCGTCGCTCGGCTAAGCTGTTCAGTTACATCAAAGTCGCCAAACCTATCGACCGATTCGACAACCCGGCGAAACGCTTACAACGGGTTTTTATCTATGCCTTCGGTCAAAAACGCTTGCTTAAACGAGCCTACGGAGGCTCTTTGCACGCTATGATCTTTTGGGGATTTTGCGTCCTTTCCGTCGCGAACCTGACCCTGCTGATTCGAGGACTGGCCGGCAGGCAGTTCAGCTTTCCTCTTTTGGCACCCACGGAGATCCTTGGTGGACCCTACAACGCCATCAAGGAAGTCTTCATCGTTTTGGTCATGGTGGGAGTCTTGATGGCGTATTGGCGCCGACTCGTGATTAAACCCAAGTTTCCGGAGCCCTCGATGGACGCTCTGTTGATTCTAAGCATGATCATGAGTCTTATGGTCGTCGAGTTGCTCTTCGGCGCGGCTGAAGTGCTCCACATGGAACGCATCGGTGCTACCTTCCCAACTTGGGCCTTCCCCTTGACGCGACCTCTTGGGATGTTGCTGTCGGGAATGTCTGACCCGAGCCTTGAGATGCTGCAGAATGTCGCTTGGTGGGTCAACTATGCCTTAGTCTTGACCTTCGGCGCCTATCTCCCTTATTCGAAGCATTTGCACGTGATTACAGGGATTCCCAATGTCTACTTCCAGAACCTCAAGCCTTACGGGGAATTGAGAAAGTTGGACCTAGACAGCGAGGACTCCACGGATTACGGAGCGTCCACCTTGGCCGACTTCGATTGGAAGCGTTATCACGATTGGTATTCTTGCACGGAGTGTGGACGCTGCACCTCGGTTTGTCCGGCCTTTGCCAGCGGCAAACCGCTTCATCCTAAACAGATCTCTGAACAGCTTCGGGAAGAGCTAGTCGATCATGGTGGCGGTACAGCGCTCTTGGAACTTGCGCGAGCACAGGGAGCGACCGAAGAGGGGAGCGCCGAGGAAGCTGGCGAGACCGCACTGCGTCCTTTGATGGACAACTTGTCGGCTGTATCTGAGGAAGCGCTTTTTGCTTGCACAACCTGTCGCGCTTGCGAGCAGGCTTGCCCGGTTTTCATCGAGTACGTCCAAGAGATCGTCGATATGCGAAGACATCTTGTCCAAGTGGAGAATCGGTTCCCGGCCGAAGTGCAACGAGCTTTTCAAGGAATGGAGAACAATTCCAATCCTTGGGGCATCGGATTCGCCACCCGAGGCGACTGGGCGAAGGACCTCGGAGTACCCCTTCTGAGCGAGGATCCCGGCGAACTCGACCTGGTCTACTGGGTTGGCTGCGCGGGGTCGTTTGACGAGCGCAACAAGCAGGTCTCAAGATCCATGGTAGAGATCATGCAGAAGGCGGGGCTCAAATTCGCAATTCTGGGTCAAGAAGAAGGTTGCACAGGAGACTCCGCCCGTCGGATCGGGAACGAATATCTCTACCAAGTTCTGGCGGCCCAGAATGTGGAGACCTTGAATACCTATAACGTCAAGAAGATCGTCACCGCTTGCCCCCACTGTTTCAACACGATTAAAAACGAGTATCACCAATTTGGAGGAGAGTACGAAGTTCTCCATCATTCCGAGTTGATCGCTCAGCTCATCGAAGACAAGAAGATATCATTAAAGACTGTTCCTGAAGTTTTAGGAACTTTTCATGACAGCTGCTATCTGGGTCGATACAACGATATCTACGAGCAGCCCCGAAAAGTGCTCGTTGCCGCCGGTCTCAAGCTCCAAGAGATGGAAAAATCTAGGGAGACCGGACGGTGTTGCGGTGCGGGTGGGGGACGAATGTGGATGGAGGAGCACGGCACTAAAGTCAATGATATGAGGCTCGCCGACGCTCTAGAGTTGCCCGAGCAGCCCAAGGTGATCGCATCGTCATGCCCCTTCTGTCTCACGATGCTCAGTGACGCTGTGTCCACCAAAGATATGACGGATCAGATACAAACGAAGGATATCGCTGAACTCGTCGCCGAGGCTTTGTAGCGTGCGTGTGGCGAGACAACACGACAAAACCTTCGGCTCACGGGTTTGATTGTCAACCTCCTGAGGTAAAGATAAGGGGTCGGGGGCAGTCCTATCGAAGGACTCGGTCTTCCCCGAGGGAAAAATACTCTCAGCTGCTCGGTTTCTTCAAGAAACCGGTCTTTTGCAACAGTGACAATTACAGGAAAAACATCCGTGCCATCAACAACCAAGAAGTCCAAAGACATCGTACCCCAAAAGAAAAAACTCTTTCTAATCGACGGCAACGGACTCGCCTATCGAGCTTTTTATGCTGTCGTGCCTATCCATACGAGCAGCGAGGTGCCAATCAACGCCCTCGCGGGCTTTGTGAATATGGTCTTGCGTCTCTTGAAATCAGAGAAGCCAACTCACGTCGCCGTCGCTTTCGACAAGGGAATTCCCACGGAGCGCGTTCATCCGTACCAGGATTATAATGCTCAACGGGTAGAAATGCCCGAGGACTTAGCGCTTCAACTGCCTATGATCGAAGATTTCGTCAGGGGTCTCGGGGTCCCCGTCTTCCGTGTGGCTGGTCACGAGGCGGATGATTGCATCGGCACGCTAGCAAAATCTGGCGCCGAAGCGGATATGGATGTCTTGATCCTCTCCGGAGATCTCGACCTGCTTCAGCTCGTGAGCCCCAATATTCGAGTCCTCACGACTCGTCGGGGGATTTCCGATATGGTCGTTTACGACGAAAAACAGGTCAAGAAACGGTTTAACCTCAAGCCTGAACAACTTGCAGACCTTCGCGCCCTCGCGGGTGACTCGTCCGACAATATCACTGGAGTGCCCGGAATCGGTGAAGTCACTGCTAAGAAGCTTCTTTCCCAGCACGGGCGTCTAGAAGACCTTCTCAAGAATCTGTCAGCGCTTCCGGCCAAATGGCGTAATCCGTTGACCGAACATCGTGACGAGGCCATCGAGTTCAAGACTCGAGCGTCCATTCGTACCGATCTGGAACTGAATGTCGATTGGGACAAGTGTGCCTTCGGCGGGATACCGATTGAACGCGTGGGTGAGATCTATGCCCGCACGGAACTCGACAAATATCTCGAAGCGTTGCCGCAGACCGGCGAGCCGGGAGCCCTCTCGGAAGAGGAGTCGGTCGAAGTCAACGCTTTCGAGGGCAAAAAAGCGAAGGCTGGGCTTAAGAAGTACCTTGAGGGCATCGGCGACGAGTTAGGAATCCTGTTTCTTGGAGCGGGGGTCGACCTCGTTGGGCTCTGCTTGTATGGAGGGAATCAGATTCCCCTAGTTGTTCGCGTCGGGCCGGAGTCCGTGAGTCTCAAGGACTCTTTGAAGCTGCTTCAACCTATCTTCGTGGACAAAACCAAGACGTTGAACACCCACAATCTCCGGGGCCTCTTCATGCTCCCCGAAGGTGCGGCGATGCCTCCGTTCGAGGCGCAGGTTCTCGATGTTGGTATGGCCGCCCACCTCTTGGATGCCAGGGAGGGCAATCCGTGGTTGGACGAAGTGGCCAAACGCTATGGCTACGAGATCCCAGGCGAAGGTGAGCTTTTGGGACACGGCGAGGGTTATCGCAAGATTACCGACGTCCCCTTCGCGGAACTTTCCGACTGGGCCGCGCGTCGCGTCCGAGTCCTCAACCAATTGGGAGAGTCTCTGAGAACAGAACTCAAGGCTCAGAATCTTTTTGAGCAGTACACTAAGGTTGAGTACCCGATGATTCGTATCTACTCTGCTATGGAGCGCGAGCAGGTGCCAATCGACTCCGAAGTTCTTGACAGTTTCTTGGTGAAAGCCGCCGAACTGTTGAAAGAACTTGAAGCCGCAATTTTCGAAGAAGCTGAACAGACTTTCGACCTCGAGGATCAGAAAGAACTTGCGGAAGTTCTTTTTGACCGGATGGCTTTAGCTGTGACCGCTAGACCCAAGAACGGGGCTCTGATCGGACTCGACATATTGAATCAGATCGCTGAGCAGAATCCCATCGGTGCTCTGTTGAGAGACCACCGTGAACTGACCGGTCTGGTCGTTTCTTTCGAGCGGGCACGAGATCGCTTCACCCTTCCCCGCAGTGGTTGGTTGCGTCGTATCTCTCAGTTCACTGTGAGCAGTTCCGAGCGTTTGCGCTGGATGGGTCCAGTGTCCGTTGGCGGCGCTGCGGCCACTTTCAATCGCCTGTTGACCGAGGTCGACGGACTTCCGAATGCGACCCAGCGACAACAGTTTCGAAATCATCTGTTGTCGGCCCTAACCAGTGATAAAAAGGGACACGTGTTACTAGGCGTTGCCGTTAACCAATTTCAACTGCGATTGGCCGCTCATCTCTCAGAGGACCCCGCTTTGCAGAAGGCGTTTATCCGATCTGAGGATGTCGAAGCTCAGTTGTTGACAAAGTTAGTGGCTGCCGAGGAGCGCACCGATACAGAAGACTCTCGTCAGGACCTCGTGGACACTTTGCTGGGATCCATAGGAGAGCATCGTTTGGCCCGTCGGACTGGAACGACACCGAGTGATGCCCATCAGAGGGTTGAGAATCTCATGGAACTCTTTTTCGCTAGTTTTCAAAAGATGGAGACATACTTCTCTGGAGAACTCGAGAAGGTGAATTCGCGTGGTTGGGTTTCCAGTCTCGCCGGTCGTCGTCGCAGTGTTCCTGAGATGTCGAGTCGTAATTCGGACATTCGAGGCACGGCTCAGCGAGTGGCCCGCAACGCGGCTATTCAGAACAGTGCAGCCGACCTTTTGAAGAAATTCTTGGTGGATATCTCGTCCCGTGCTGGGACGCCAGAACTCCCGGTCGTTCTAGTCGCTCAAGTGGGTGACGAACTGATTTTCGAGGTCCCTACGAAATCGGTGGAGATGGCCGCGGAAATTCTGATTTCCGCTTTGGAGAATTCCATGAAGCTCTCGGTTCCCTTGGTAGCAGAGGCCCGAGTGGGAAAATCGTGGTCTGAAACCAAGCCTGTTCGCGTCAAGGCGAGCACGGTGACGGGGGCCTAAACCCAGCACGACCCCTTGATTCCTTGTCGGTCCCTCCAAAACCGTCTGAAAGACGACGTTTGGAAGGCTGTATACAGAGGAATAAGCAGGCGGGCCTCAAATCTCGGCCCACCAAAAGAATACAAAAAAAAAGAAATCGCTCATCACCACAGAGCACGATTGAGGAGTCCCATGACTAACGCGCAAACGACCAACACGGAAGACCAAACCGGTTCCGGCGAAACCCCCGAGGCTGCAAACGTTTCGGAGGCAACCGTAGAAACCGCTCCGGCGGAAGACGCTTCGAAGCCCGAGGTTGCCACGTCGGAAAAAGAAGCCCCCACTGAATCGATGGAGTCATTGATGGCCAGCCACGATGCCTACGAAGAGAGTTTTAGAGAACTCAAGCGGGGTGAATTTTTGTCAGGGCGAGTCATCCAGATCAACGAAGAAGGGGCCATGGTCGACATCGGATATAAATCCGAAGGTTTCATACCCCTGAATCAGTTGACCCACCGACGTGATGCCGACATCAACGAAATCATCGAGGTCGGTCAAGAAGTCAAGGTTGTTGTTCTTCGCGTCAATCATGCCGAAGGTCAGGTCTTACTGTCTAAGCGTCAGGCTGACGTAGAAGGCGCTTGGATCAGCATCATCGAGGCGCACGAAAAAGGAGAAATCCTCGAGTCCACGTGTGTGGAACAGGTGAAAGGCGGCCTGATCGTCGACATCGGGCTACGCGGCTTTGTGCCCGCGTCTCATGTGGACCTGAGACCCGTCAGCGATCTGTCCGACTATGTCGGTGAAGTGATGAAACTCAAGATCCTTGAGATCGATCGCAATCGCCGCAAGGTGGTCCTCAGTCGCAAAAAGGCTCTCGAGGAGCAACGTGACCAGATGAAAGAAGCTACCATGGGTGAACTGACCGAAGGTCAGATCATCAGTGGAGAGGTCGCTCGACTGACCAACTTTGGAGCTTTCGTCAACCTCGGAGGCGTCGACGGACTGGTCCATATCTCTGAAATGTCCTGGAAGCGCATCAAGCATCCCAGCGAGATCGTTCGAGTAGGCGAACAAGTTGATGTCCGCATCTTGGCTGTTGACCGCTCGAAAGAGAGAATTTCGCTCTCCTTGAAGCAGGCTCGTCCTGACCCTTGGCAAGAGATCAGCAAGACCTTTGAAGTGGGAAGCGTCATTCCGGGTAAGGTCACTAAACTGGCCAAGAATTACGCGTTCGTGGAAGTCATGGATGGGGTTGAAGGACTGGTCCCTCTTTCTGAATTGTCGGATTTCCGAGTCTCTAAATCGTCGGATGTGCTCACCGTCGGTCAAGAAGTGAAGGTTCGAGTCATCGACCTCAAGCCTGACCAGCGTCGGATGACCCTTTCGGTCCGTCAGGCGGAGTCCGGTAGCGTGCCGAATATTTCGGCTAAGACGACCGGTCCTGGAAGTGGTTTTACCATTGGAGACCGTCTGCCGGAGAGTCTCAGACACATGCTCGCCGACAGCGAAAGTTCGGACGCGGGCTCCGAGGACACCGCCGGCGCATAAGAGTTGACTCTTAACGCCTTAGCATAGTCATCGAAAGAGGGCTGGAGTCAAACTCTAGCCCTCTTTTTCATGTCCTGTCTGGTGTGTCACATTCGTGAGTCGAGGGTTTTGTATGAAAGTCGCACGCGGCAGAATAGGAAGCGCCAACTCCACTGCAGAAGCCAGGTCTCAGGTGACTCAACCCGAACCCTATATCCCAGCCGAGTTGTCTGATTACTGCATAGGCTTGACCGGTGGCATTGCCTGCGGAAAATCCGTGGTCGGTCGACTCCTCGAGGACCAAGGGTTGGTGAGGGTGGATGCCGACCAAGTCGCTCGGGATGTCGTCGCATACGGGAGTGAAGGCCTCGCGGAGATCGTTGAGATTTTCGGAGAGAGGTGTCTCACCCCGGAGGGTGGTCTTGATCGGGCCACTATGGGTCAGCGAGTGTTCGCCTCGAGTGAAGACCGCGCACGTTTGGGGGCCATTCTTCATCCAAGAATCTGGCGGGAACTGTCCACTGCTATGAAACTCGCGAAGATGGAGCGTCGAGAGACGGTGATAGAGATCCCTCTCCTCTTCGAGAATGGCCGAGAGAGTCATTTCAACACAATCTGGGTGGTGGCGGTCAGCCCGGCTCTGCAAAAGCTTCGCCTAGCCGAGCGCGACGGCTTAACTCCCCAGCAGAGTGAGCAGCGCATCGCGAGCCAGATGGACGTTTGGGAGAAGGCCCAGAGAGCAAGCTTCGTCATTACGAACGACGGCGGTCTTGAGGAACTGAAGAAACAAGTCGACAACGGGCTTGTCAATTGGAGAGCCTGTCGGGCTTTGAACCGTGTCGAGGGCTAAGATTTTTCCACTGATTTTCGGGGGTGGACTTGTCGTCTTGATCCTGTTGGGATTCACGACCTCGGTTTTCCAGCGTCTCTACTATCGAGTGGAATATAATGAGACGATTCAAAGGGTCGCTCGGACTCGGGGAGTGGACCCTTACTTGATCGCGGCGGTGATCTTTACCGAGAGTCGGTTTCGGCCGACGGCCCGTTCCGAAGTTGGGGCTATCGGCCTGATGCAGTTAATGCCTACTACTGCCGTGGAAGTCGCTCATGAGCTAGGATATCGGGATTTTGAGGTGGCGATGCTGGAGAGACCTGAAGTGAACATCGATATCGGAACAGCCTATCTAAAGCGGCTACAGGAGCGCTTCGTCCAACATAGACAGGTGTTGGCGGCCTACAACGCCGGACCGACCTTGGTGACCCATTGGATCGAAGAGGAGCAAGCGATCCCTTTCCCCGAGACGCAAGCTTTTGTAGAAGAGGTCTTGAGGCATCGCGACGAACTCCGCGACCTCTATCCAGAATGGACGACTCCATGAAGCTGAAGGTCACTATTTCCCTGAAGTTCGAGACGGAATCGTATTTCGGCACGCCGGGAGAGAGGGACCGACGACTTTCATTGGGAATCGTCACCCGAAGATCAACGGAAGAGGTGAGCAAAGATGAGTGAAAATAAGAGACAACCGAGGAGCGATTTCGGAAAATGCGTGGGAGAGTCGGTGGTCGTGTATCTGTTAGAGACAGATTCTCTCGCCGCTCTTGACTTGCCGCTTGAGAATGGACAACTATCCGGCCGCTTGGTGGGAGTCGATCGTCCTGGACTGTGGATGGAACCGCAAGCTTGGCTCGACAAGGCTCTCGCCTCAGACAAACCCGTCAACCACGTCTTCTTGAAATGGGATAACGTTTTGGCTCTGACCCGACCCATCGAAAGTGAAAAGTTTGAGCACAAGAAAGAGTATCGCGGTCTTCGCCCTCGGGATTAGAACCCTCTGGGTTAGAACCAGACTCATCCAGCTGACTCTTGCGGGCCTGACTTGCTTCGGCATGGGCTCGCAAGCGTTAGCTTGGGAAGCCCCTGACGTTTCCCAGATGTTCGGTTCTGAGTCCAACGTTACCGTGTATTCTGGTGAGTCACTTTATGACATCGCGCGGAGGAACGGTTACGCACTGGAACACTTGGCCGAAGCCAACGAGCTTCCCGTTTCTCTAGGGTCCGTGGGTCGAACGACGGTGATGATTCCCGGGAGACGGATTGTTCCAGCGGACCCGCCCAAATCGGGCTTGATCGTGAACTTGCCCGAGCGGGGTTTCTATGCTTTCCGGGCTGGCAAGACGCCTAGCTTCTTTCCTATAGCGGTCGGGGAACCGGGACGCTTCGCGACCCCAACCGGGTCCTTTACGATCGTCGAAAAGGTAGAGAACCCCGACTGGATTGCCCCGGAGTGGGCCGGGCTTGGAGAGGACAATGTCATTGAGGCAGGTCCCGACAATCCGCTGGGCGACCGCTGGATCGGTTTAAGTTCCAATGGTCTTGGGATGCACAGCACAAATAATCCCTCTTCCATAGGGTCGGCGACCTCACACGGATGTATGCGCATGTATCCCGAGTTGGCACGAATCGTCTTCGACTTGGTTTCTACCGGATGGCCGGTGCGTATCGAGTACGAAACCAGCCGTCTGGCATTCGAGAAAGACGGACTCTACGTTGCCGTCTTTCCGGATATCTATCATTTAGTCGACCGCGGGAAGAAACTCCGAACGCTGTTCGCACAATCTGATCTGCTGGGCTTCTATCGTGCTCCGGCGGCGCAAGAAGCGTTGACAAAAAGTAGGGGTGTCCCCATGAAAGTGGCCGCGTTCGGTTCAGAAATCTCAGTGGCCGGGTCGGATTTTCCCAGTGCGAGAATTCAGGATCGGCTCTACCTAGAACAGAGTGCTTTAGAGGCCGCAGGTGTCGCGGCGGTCTTTTCTCTGCCTGAATCGTCGGTCACACTGCAGTACGGTGCGAAGACAGTTCCGGGTCCGCTTTACTTGACGTCGGAAAAGAACATCGGTCCTGACCAAGTGTTCTTAAGCCGCGGGACGGCCTGGTACCCCGCCCGCAAAACGCTTAAAGCTCTCGGCTTAGTGGCTGATTGGGATCCGGCCATCAAACGACTCAAGGTCGTCCTTTAAAGTGTTCACTTTAGCCTTTGTCTCTCGCGCTCTATTCACCGGTTTTTCCCTGTGGTTTTGTCTTGAGTTAGTTGGAGACAAACAAAAAAAAAACTGATTCTTCTCTCGTTGAGCTTGAGTTGTCTCTTTATCCATGCAGTCTCTGCTCTGGCTTTGACGGGCAGACTGCAGGACGGGAAAGTGCTCATTTGGGGACTGGTGTCGGGCCTCTTGTCATTGCTGATTCTCCATCGCTTTGTGACTCGATGGGACGAGCCCATACTACTTCCCTTAGCGTTGATGTACGCCATCGGATGGGTCGAGATCTGGCGTCTTGACGGAGAACTCGCTGCTAAGCAAGGTTTGTGGCTAATCACAGCGAGTCTGTTTGGAGCCGTGGTGAGTCTTCGGCTCCGAAGGATCAACCAGCTGGAGAGGTATCGCCAGGCACTCCTCTTTGGGGGGATTTTGGTCCTTTTTTCCGCTCTGTTGGTGGGGACGGAGGTCAATGGAGCGAAGCTGTGGTTCCGACTCGGACCGCTCTCTTTCCAGCCGATCGAAGTGGTGAAGATCTGCTTGGTGATCGTGTTGGCAAGTTTTTGGAGACGGTTTCGCCTTTGGCTCCGATTCACGCCGCATAGGCAACGCGACCGCTTGCCGAAACGAGGGATGTTGGTGTTGGTTCTTGGCTGGATTCTGGGGCTGGCAATCCTGGTGGTGCAAAGGGACTTGGGAATGGCTCTGCTTCTCATCGGGGTACTCTTTACGATGTTTTATGTCACTATGGGACGCAAGGATCTCGTTGTACTCGGGGTCTCAGGCTTTTTTATCGCCAGTGTGGCTGCGGTTTATGTCTTCGATCACGTCAAGATCCGGATTAGGGCTTGGCGCGACCCGTTCGCCTTGGCGGATACTGACGGATATCAGATGGTTCAAGGACTCTATTCTATCGCTGATGGTGGGCCCTGGGGACGTGGTCTGTTTCTGGGACGACCTCAGATCGTGCCCGAGGCCCACAATGACTTCATACTGGTTGCTATCAGCCAGGAACTGGGGTGGCTGGTCGCCCTAGTCGTCATTTTTTGTGCCGCTTTTCTGGGTAGCACTTTTTTCCAACAGGCTGTCGAGAGCCGAGGGGCTTTTCGGGTTCTACTTTTGACGGGATTCGCGAGCCTTTGGTGTCTCCAGTGCTTCATTATTATCGCTGGGACGACCAAGGTCATTCCTATGACCGGTCTCACGTTGCCATTCGTTTCCTACGGCGGCTCTTCGCTCTTGGCGAATGTCCTCTTGATCACTTTGATTGCGAAGGCGAGCCGAAATGGAACTTGAGCGTCGCCTGATCAAAGTCAAAAGATACCACTTGGCTCTCTTTATCCTTCCGATGTTGAGTTTGTTATATTACGGGTGGTGGGACGCGGGGTCTCTGGCTCAGCGACCGGATAATCCTCTGCGTTCTTCGCCTCTTTCCTTGCGGGGCGACATCGAGGATAGGAACGGACAGAAATTGGCACACACCGAGCACGACGAGCGTGTCTACCCGCTAGGGGAGGCGGCAGGCTCATTGATCGGTTACCATCTTCGAGGCCGTAATCAGAGCGGCTTGGAAGCGAGTCTGCAAGAGGAGTTGTCGCCACCCACGCCGCCCAAGAGTCTTTGGGGTGCGATCGCTATGGATCGCGACCGGGTTGATGGTCGCGATCCTCTGAAGGGGCCAAATGTAGAACTTACCATCGACAGCCGACTCCAAGAGCGCCTCTACTTAAGTCTCGCTCCCCAGGCGGGTGCTGTGTTGGTGATCGATGCCTCCCAAGGCGACGTGGTGGCGGCAGTCAGTAGCCCTTCCTTCGATCCCGAGCGGATCGGCCCGGACTGGCAAGAACTTCGCAACGATCCACGGAGCCCTTTGATAGAAAGAGTCGGCAGCGGACTGTATCCTGTACAACGCCGCGCTGGCGAGGAGTTCTATGGGCCCGGTAAACTGGCGCGGAGTTCGTGGTTTTCCAGCGGTCCATTTCCTTTCTATCCTGGAGCTTCTTCGGCTCTTGAGATCGATGGGCGACAGTTCTACTCTCCCTTGATGCTGGCAGTGCTCGTAGCCCGCGAGAACAATGGACAGTCTGTTCTAGAACCCCGGCTGAGGAGGTCCTCGGGCGAGGCTGATTTCGAATTGTCAGCGCGCGATTCGGCGGATTATCCAGAGCCGTTGGCGGTCGAAGAGGCGACGGTCACTGAGCACCTTACCTATTGGACG
>JBBKWP010000311.1:0-16817 GCA_037968995.1 Candidatus Xenobia bacterium | reverse complement strand
AGCCCAGTCGGGAGCCGCAGACTCGGCTTTTCCTCTTATTCCTTCTGTTTCCGACGTCCACAGGTCCGTCGACCGGCGCTCTGAGCTGGTCACTTCCGCTGAGATCGAAAAATTCGCCGACAGACTCATCGTTCAGCTGGTCGCCTCTGTCCTTCAGGCCATCGCCATCGATACCCCCATCAAGGGCGTCTCCATTGGCGCTCTCACCAGCGCAGTGGCAAACAAAATCGCGAGCTTCCTTTATGGTCTCGATGACCGCGAGACCGCGCTCAACAATTCCTCGCCCAAAGGCACGGACAAACTGGCCGAATCCATGACCTCGTTCTGGAAGAAAGTAGAACTCGCCGAGAGTCGTGCCTCTAAAGACCCGAACGACGCCCTCCAGGATTGCTCCGGCGCCTTCGTTTACGCGGGCGGTCGCCTCACCGTGGGCTCTGAGGCGGCGGGTCGAGAACGAACCCCCCTATCTGTCGGATTCTTCGTCGCCGAAGGAGCGATTCGATTGGAATCCGAGGTGACGATCGGTGCGGCGGTGAGCCTAGCAGACACCGTACATGGACGTCAACTCCTCTTCTATCCCCCTTTCACACAGGCCTCGCTCCCACTTCCGCGTCCTCAAAAAGGAGACTGGAGAGCCCTGGGACTGAACAAGAAATATGGCGACGAAGGCGTCCCGACCTTCAGTGTTCGCCCGGTGGGACAGTGGCGCCCAAGGTTGGCTACCGAATTCAGAGGCGGACTATGAGTCGGAGAAAGCAGATCGGCTTCACCCTAGTCGAGGTTCTCATCGCGGCCTCTATCCTACTGTACGCGACTTGGGCCTTTTATTCGATCTATGTGGTGTCCGCCAGTGAAGCGGTGCACAGTCAGATGCTCTACATGGCGGATTTCACCGGGGATTCTCTGCTCGAGGAAGTGGAAGCTCACCAGTACGGGCGGAGCGCACCCGCTTCCTGGGGTTTACGTGACAAGCAAACGACGGGTGAGTGGCAAACCTTGTCCTATGACGTGATCGTCGACGGAAAGACTGTGAATACGGTCTTCCATCTTCAATGGAATTTGGAGAACGGTTCTTTTGTGGGCCTTTCGGGGCTCCTCACGGACAGGGTAAGCGTGGTGGTCAGCTGGCGCGAAGGTGAGGGCGAAGACCCCGATTACGGTCCGTTCGCAAACACCTATTTTAAGGACGACAATCGCCATCTTGTGGTTCAGGTACCAGTATGGAACTAAGAACACGACACTCCCAAGGGGGCTATACCCTCATCGAGGTGTTGGCGGCCTCCATGATCTCTTTGGCCCTGTTGTTGCTGGTGGGGACCATTTTTACCGCCTCCAACCACCTGATCGGCCTCACCTACACCTCGTTTATGATCTCTCGCGATCTTAGCCTCGGCGTGGAAGAACTGCGCCGTGACTTGAAAGAGACGGCGCTCGGTACGTTGAGGGTCAAAAACGACTATCAGCCCTCATTGACACTCGTTAATGCCTACACAAAAGAAGGTCAGATTCAGATCGACGCCCAGGGTGCCCCCGACTGGCAAGGCTGGACCCACTATGTGCTGGAGCGCCAAGACAAGTTGGAGACCGGAGTGCTCTCTAAGTGGGTGGAGTATCCTACCGAACCCATGCCCTATCCGATCCTCAAAGGTAGCCGCCCGCCTTTGCCGATTCCCTCCGACGCAACGAAGAAAGTGGTTTTGCGCGACGTGGTATTCCCCGACTCCGATATCACAGACGGCAAGGGTAAGCCGATTGCAATCTCCGACAGAGACGGCTTCTCGGTTCATTTCTTAAGACGTACCAAATCTGGCAGTTATCAACGAACCGAAGAAAACCCAGCGGTCAATTCCGCCTCGCCTGACGCTATCGACGGCAACACACGTCTATTGGAAGTGACGGTTCGAACGTTCACTCGCTCCACAAGTGGCACGGTCAACACGGTGGGGCTAAAGTTTCGGGTCTGCCCCCGCTACTAGCGCCCGCCGTCATCGAAGACCTTTATCTTTGGATAGCCTATCTTCTAGAACGCAAGGCTGCCGCCGTTTTGGGCGGTGTCTGACTGAGCATTTTGGAAAGTGGAACTTTCTTGCCTTGAATAGCAACATCGGGGTCGGGCTCCCCCCCTGCCCCGATCAGGGCTGAAACGATCGAGGCCGCCAGAGCATCGTCTGTACTGGCCAATCCCACCGCTACCATCAACAGGGGACGTCCCGCCTTGTTGCGCTGGTTCGGGTCCACGCCTCCGGCCAGCAGAGCGTTCACCATTTCCAGCGTGCCGACTTTGTTGAACATGGCCCGTCCCAACGCCATGTGAAGACAGTTGCCGCCATCTGGGCCCAAAGCCGTTGGTTTAGCTCCCGCGGCCAGAATTCGTTGAATCCCCATCACGTTCCCAGCCACCACCGCCGCCCCCAAGGGTGTCTGACCGTCGACGCTTTGATTGAGATCGAAACTGTATCGAAAGACCGTCTCAAGAACCTTTGGGTTCGGGGGAATCGACATCAGCATGTGAATAGGCGCCAGCGGGGATTTGCCGTCCATGGAATTCATCAAGCTGGGATTTCGATTCAGAATCTCCTGAATTTTAGCGAGATTCCCGCTGAAGAGATACCCTGAAAGTTCTTGGGCTGGAGTCATCTGTGCCATGGAGGGCAAAGAGCAAAAGAGAAGTAAAATCCAGCAGCGTCCCACGATTTTTTTGAAAGTCATATCCGGTCCTCGACCCGCTTATTAATAATTACCCTCACTGCGACAGGGTACCGACGATACCCATGATGGGCATGAAGACTCCCAACACAAAGACGAAGACCACCCCACCGATGATCACCATCATCACCGGTTCTATCAACGCAGTCAAACTCCGCAGCGAGTCGTCAAGTTGTCGCTTGTAGTAGCTTGCCACACGATGAAGCATCGCGGGCATCTCTCCGGTACTTTCGCCCACCGCCACCATCTGCACAAAAAGTTCTGGGAAAACGTCCATACTTTCAAAGGCGCTAGACAGGTCGCCGCCTTCTCGAAGGGCCTGACCGGCCATTTTCAGAGAATTCGCGACCACACTGTTGCTGGCGGTTTCGGCCGTGAGGTCCAGTACTTCAATGATCGGCATCCCACATTCTAAGAGCCTTGCCATGGTAGCGCTCGCTTCAGCCGTAGCCGAAATCTGGAGGTAGCTCCCCAACAGCGGAACTTTTAAAAGAAAGGCTCCCAGCGCGTCTTGGCCCTCAGGTGACGAGGTCATCCGTAGGAAGGCCACCGCCAAGCCGATGATGAGGAGGATGAGACCGATCTCGTCGAGCGGTGTTCGAAAGAAAACCGAGATCTTCATCAAAAACAGGGTGACGGGATACTTGTTCAGGTCAAGGTTCGCCCCTTTCCACATGGGTTCGAAAGAGGGCAAAAGAAAGGTCACGAGACCCCAACAGAGCAGGCTGGAAAAAGCTAAGATGAAAAAGGGATAGGAAAGAGCCGCTCGGATTTTACCTCGGAGTTCCAGTTGGGTTTCCATCAGGTCTGCGATCCGCTTGAGCACTTCGTCTAGGGTGCCGGAGCGTTCGCCTACGGAAATGAGAGCCAGTTGAATTCTGGAAAACACGCCGGTTTGGGCTGCTAGAGCATCAGTAAAACCCTGACCTGACCGGATACGATGACTCACGTCGCTTAGCATGTGTCGTGTCTTGTCGTTGCCGCAAAACCTTTGCAGGGAACTGACCGCGCCCACGATAGGAAGACCGGCCTCGATCAGTTCACCTAATTGTCGAAACAAGAAGGCCAGTTGTTGCGGACGAATCTTACGAAACTCCAAGGCCGGTATGAAACTTCTGTTCGAAGCGGCCGGGGCTTCCTTAGCGACCAGATCGAGCAAGGTAAGGCCCTCGGATTTGAGTCGGGTCATCGCCTCGCCACGATTGACACAGTCTACGGTACCGGATAGAACGCTTCCGTCCTGACCGAGTGCCTTATACTCGAAATGCATCATAGGTGCATATCCCCTTTTGAAAATTCTTGATGAGCATAGCTTGTCACTGGCTAAGACGTCGTGATGTCATCACGACAGACACGTTTCACTTCTTCAAGAGAGGTTAGTCCAAGTAAAGCTTTTCGAAGGCCGTCCATGAGCAGCGTCTCCATACCCTGACTATGAGCGAGATGGGCCATCTGTTGGGCGGTTCCGCCGCACTCGATCATTTCGCGCAGGGGATCAGAATTCGACATCACTTCGTAAAGACCAACCCGCCCACGGTACCCTGTGTTGCGACATTTCTCACAACCTTGCGCACGGAAGATCTTGCCCGGGGTCACGCCTTGGCGACCAAAAAGTTCCAGTTCGCTTTGAGTAGGAAGCTCTTCGACACGGCAGTCGCTGCATAGACGTCGCACCAATCGTTGGGCGACACTGCCCAGTAATGTGGAGGAGATCAGGTACTCTGGGACTCCCATGTCCTTGAGACGATTGACCACTCCCACAGCGTCATTCGTGTGGATGGTGGAAAAGACGAGGTGACCAGTCATTGCCGCTTGGACCGCGATCTTGGCGGTCTCTCCGTCGCGAATCTCGCCGACGAGTATCACGTCGGGGTCTTGGCGTAAAAATTCCCTCAAAGCCGATGAGAAGGTCACTCGACGGGCCGGATCCTTAGGCGCGTTGTTGACCTGAACCTGGACGATCCCGTCCATCTGATACTCCACGGGATCTTCTACGGTGAGAATCTTGCGGTCTGGCCGGGCGATCGACTTAAGGGAGGCGTAGAGGGTGGTCGATTTACCGGAACCGGTCGGTCCGCAAGTTAAGATCAGCCCAAAGGGGGCGTCGATCATATGACGGTATCGGGCGAACTGAGTGTCCGCTAAACCGAGATCCTGAAGCTCCGTCTTGAAGGCGCCTTTGTTGAGCAGGCGCATCACCACGCTCTCCCCTCCGGCTACCGGCACGATGCTCACGCGAAGGTCATAGGCGACATCCTCCACTTGCACCGAGATCCGCCCACCTTGAGTGTTACGGTCTTGAGTGATGTCCATCTGAGCCATCACCTTGAGGCGCTTAATGATGGACCGAGCCAGGGTTCGCTCCTGAATGCTGTTGACGATTCGAAGAACACCGTCTTGACGAAAACGGACCACCAGTCCATCAGCGAACGTTTCAAGATGGATATCGCTGGCACCCGAAGAGATCGCTTCTTTTATAATGCGCTCTACGGCTTCGACGGCGGCACCGCTCACCTCCACCGACTCTTCGCTTTGATTTGAGCCGATCACCCCGAGGGAAGAGTCAGAATACTTTTTAGATTCCAGCCACTCTTTCCAGGGCTCATTTTGCAACGCCCGCGGGACATCGTAAATGAACTCCCGTGCCAGTCGGATCGCCTCGGGATCCCCTTTAAGAAGGGTGGCTTTGTAGACCTTGTCGGTCGATAGCTCCACAAGATCGTAGATATAGGTCTCTTCGGGTTTGGTGACCACCAAGGTCAGCAGGCCGTCATCAGGACGGCCGATGCAGACGCCCTCGATTTTCTCGCTGATATCCTTCTTCAGAAGACAGCCGACTTCGCGGTCGAGGTCAAAAATTCTGAGATCTAGAAAAGGCGGTGCAGACATTCACTTGCATTGGTGACGTCTAGAGCCCCATCCTGCAGGTTGAGCCTCAAGACGGGAACTCTTTTCTCGATCTAAGCGTCCTCTATTCGAGGACTCTTTCAGGTTCTCGTTTAACCAAGTCGGAATGGAACGGCTCGGCCAATAGCTGGGACGAAAAAATTTAGGAGACAGCAGATGGAAGGCTACATCGGAGAAATTCGCATTTTCGGGGGAAGTTACGCGCCGTCGAACTGGTTGTTCTGTCAAGGACAAAGCCTTTCGATCAGTGGCTCTACCAATGGCGATTCGAACGATGTCCTCTACAGCATCATTGGGAATACCTATGGCGGTGACGGACGCACCACCTTCTCGCTCCCCAACCTCCAAGGCTCTTCACCAGCCGAGGTGACCTCAGGAAGCTTAACCTTCGGTCAATACATCATCTGCTACGCCGGAACGTACCCCACCCGTGACTAATTTTTTAAGTCGAAGAGCTTTTCTCAAGGCTTCCACAGGAACCACCCTCTTGGCCGGTTTGACCCTCGCGGGCTGCGGGAGTAGTGAAAACTTGGTTTTTCAGACGCCCCCGCCAGCCGACCCCGTAACACTACAAACCGTAACAATCTTGAACCAAGCCACGCTCGCCTTCGGCTCCGATGGCACACCCTACAGACTCGACTTCATTAAGCATACCGTAACGCGCCAGACCTTGACTGGAGAGACGGTTTGGAAGGTTGGAGAGTTGGGAGCGGGCGACGGCATTTTCAATTTCCCAGTCGCTTTGCAGGCCGATGATAGCGGCAGACTGTTCGTGGCCGACCGTGGCAACGGTGAAGTCGAGGTGCTAGACACCGACGGTCGCCTTCTCGGCACCTATGGTCGAGGTGAACTCAACACGGCTCGCGACATCGCTTTAGACCTTGTTCGGGACCTTCTCTATGTATGTGATTCGCCCGCCCATCGTGTGGCTGTCTTCAGTCTGAACGGGGCTTATCTGCGTGACATCGGAAGTTTCGGGTTCTCCGGGAGCGAGCTGAACTCTCCCACGGGAGTCGATGTGGCCGACAACGGAGAGGTTCATATTGTTGACAGCGGCAACGCCCAAATTCAGGTTCATGATGCTAATGGCAACTATCTTCGCTCGTACGGCGAGAGAGGCACGGCGCTGGGGCAATTCAACACTCCGCGCTCCGTGGTGATCGATTCTCAAGGAAATTCGTTAGTCGCCGACGGTGTGGGGGGCTTCATAACCCGTTTTGATGGCACCGGACAAGCTTTAGACCGCTTTCGGCCCACAACACCATCCGGCATCACCGTCAGCCCGCAGTACCTTAGTCTAGGGCCTTCCGATCTGCTAGTGGTGACGGGCAACCCAACATTTCAGGCGACAGTCTAAAAGCGCGGTTTCGGTCGTACTTTCGCCGGAACCCGGCACCACCGAGAACCGCTCCTACAAGCACTACAGTGCCAAGAAATTGGTTTTCTTCAGCGAAGAACGCCTCACCGTGGACCTGCAACAAACGGTGCAGGGCCAAGGCGCTACTTTTACCAGCAGTTCATCGCAAGACTTCGCTATCTAATGGATGAGACGTCGTTCCTAATCCCTCACCAGGCTCTGCCTTAGAGGGGAGAGGAGTGCTCTAACGGCTGGGCTATCTAGTTGCGGAGAGACTTCGAAATAGTACAGCTTGTAGTGCTTTTCCGCGGCGCGTTGGCTGGGCGGTTCGAAGACTTCGAACTCCAGCGTGATGGGTTTGCCGGTGAAGAAAGCGTCCCAGGTCTTTATCGTGCCCGCGAGGCTCGGTTTAGCCGGAAAGTCGGTCGCGCTGTCGGTGGAAGTGCCTGGTTTCACCTCCACTGAGGTAGGACAGTTCGTCTGTCCTGGTTTCTGAACGGCCTCCATCAATCCCGTAAAGTAATTTTTCAGATCTCGCTCGAGGACCGAAGGCGTGATAGTCGCGGTGTCCTCGACGTACCAAATAAAGCTGTAAGTGAAGTAGTCTGGTGCCAGGGGGTCACGAAAACCGGGGGCGAACCGAATCTCCTCAACGCCTTTGTAGGCCAACTCAGGCGCGAAGTCGAGAGGAAAAGGGATCGTCTCCGCACGGAAGCCCTCGGGAACCAGCCAAAGAAAGGGGAAAGACGTGTTTGCCCCTTCGTTAGCGGCAAGTTGGGCTGAGGTTGACTCAGCAGCGGGAGTTAAAAGGAGAAGCAGAGTGAGTAGCCATGTCATGCGAGCGAGTTCTTCCCCGTACAACCCTTCACCCTCTTCCGAACATGACCACCGACGTAGAGCAAACTCGACTGAGTAACTCGTGCCTTACCGGCCGTGAAGTTTAAAGACGCGACCCCCCCTACTGGGCGCCGGCATAGGGACGGGGGATGAGGTTTTGGGGAGTCGCGGGGTTATAAATGACCCCTGCATAAGGCGAGCGCCTCTGGCCCAAGGACTCTGCTTGGCCAGGTACATCCTCTTGTAGGCAGGGGTTAGGCCATCGGCCGATTTTCATCCGGTGAGAATTGTTATGAAGTTACGTCGCTATGCTGCTTTCGCGCTCCTGTTGTACTCCGTATCTGGCTGTGGAGGGAATTCGGAACCGAACTTCGTAGCGGGAGACACTGGGAAGGGAGCTCGTAGACGGCTCGGGGAATTGGCTCGAATACCGGTCGCGTTCCGGGCTGGAAGAGTCGCCGGGGCTCTGAGCCTTTCTCCTGAAGACTTCCTGACTCGCTACGCTGAACTCGAGCCCGCCTTGAAAAGTCAAACCCTCATCACCTACTGCAGCGGGCCTCGCTGTCCTAAGGCCCAAAAACTGGAGAGACTGCGAAGAAGGGTCATCAGAACGTCTTGGTGATGAAAGAGGGCTTCTACATCTGGAAAAAGAGAGGCTATCCGACCCAATGAACGTTCTTCTCTTGCTCGCTAGAGCCGTTCTCGGGCTGGTCTTCATCGTTTCGGGATGGAGCAAGATCCATTATCCTTGGATCTTCGCGCGAGCCTTGCTGGCTTACGAGCTGATTCCCGAACAGTTGGTGACGGTGATCGCTGTCGTGTTGCCTTGGTTGGAACTGTTGGCCGGGCTGGCTATTCTTGTGGGTTATGCGACCAAAGGCAGCGCCACGATCATTTTCTCTCTTTGCCTGGCCTTCATCGTCGTTCTCTCATCCGCGCTGTGGCGAGGACTAGACGTGTCGTGTGGTTGCCTGGTGGGGACAGAATGGTCGAAGGTCAACGGGGCACATATCGCCGTCGACCTCGTGCTCAGCGGCTTGGCTTTTTTGCTGATTTGGCGAGGTCGCATTGACTCACCAGAGATCACACTTTGACCCCGATATTGCCTCACGAATAATGTCACCCATTGCTATACATAGCGATAGGAGGCGGAAAAGTGAGATCAAGTATGGGATTCCAAGCCAAGAGAGAATTATTGGTGCAGACATGGGGCCGCCACAGCGAAGCAAGAGGCAAAGCCAAGACGACTATCCTCAACGAGTTCGTGCTCGCCACCGGGTACGACCGAAAGTATGCCATCAGGCTGCTAGGTCGCCACTCTCGGTCAGTGCCGCCACTGCGGATCGCCTGTTGCTGGCCAATCGGCGGGGGCCCCATGGGCGAGGGGTCTCGACCACCAAACCAGGCAAGCTGCTTAAGCATCAGATCCCGCTTCGCACGTTTACTGACTGGAAGGATACGCGCGTCGGGTTCTTTGAGATGGATTTGGCGGCGCACTGTGGCACAAATGTCGCCGTGTTGTAATTGTCGTCTATCACAGGCGCTCCGAAAATTTTGTGGATCTAAGGTTGATTCTAGGTAAAAGGTCAATGCATTCGCCGGCTCTAGAACTCAGATAAAGAGTAGCTTGTGGCTCTGCCTCCACCAGGGTTCTTGATTAGAATGCCTTGTTCTACTAGGTCGAGGATGTCCCGATAAGCGGTATCTTGGGAGCACTTGGAGATTTTGGCCCATTTGGAGGTTGTCAAATTTCCTTTGAAGTCATCAAGGAGACGGTTGATCATGTTTTGTTGGCGTGGGTTGCAAGGCGAAGCTGTTACGCCCCGTATGGATAAAGCTCGGATGTGATTCCAGACCTCTGCCTTGTAGAGGATGGAACTCAAGGTCTCTTGAGCACCAGCTATGGCCCGAGATAGACATCCGAGGAACCATAGCATCCATTCAGTGACGTTCGTCGACCCTGATTGAGTTCGTTCCAGGATTTGGTAGTAGTCTCTCCTTTCTTGGCGAATTTGGGTCGACATACTGTAGAAGCGATGAGGACTCTGCTCTGAGCGAGCGAGCATCATGTCTGTGATTGCTCGAGCGAGACGGCCGTTTCCATCATCAAAGGGATGGATGGTAAGGAACCAGAGATGAGCTAACCCTGACTTTAGAACAGGATCTAGTGGACCACTCTCCTCAAGCCAACCTAGAAAAGCTTCCATTTCATCCGGGACACGCGCCGCGTTGGGAGCTTCAAAATGGACGGTCTCTTTGCCCGAGGGACCTGAGACAACTTGCATGGGTCCATCATCATCTCGGCGCCAATTACCAACAGAAATCTTTACCATACCACTACGACCCATTGGGAACATCGCTGCATGCCAGTCGAAGAGCCTGTCTTTGGTGAGTGGATTCTTGTACTCCCGAGTCGCGTTGAGCATCATCTCCACCATCCCATCGACGTGCCGATCAACGTGGTCGAGTCCGCCAATGTCTATACCTAAACGACGGGCAACGGAAGAACGAACTTGTCCCGCGTCGAGCATCTCGCCCTCAATTTCGCTAGACTTTAGGACGTCGAGGGTTAACGTTTTTAGCTCGGCTTCCGAGCGCAAGTCCAAGCCAAGTGCCTCAGCTCTTCCTATTAGACGGCCCTGCTCGTGACGCACGCTCGCTAAAAGGTCCAATAAGCTCTCTTGGTCCAACTCAAGCTTGGGCCAGCTTGAAAGCTCGTGAATGTATTTTCTCCGCTTCATTTGCGGAGATTATGACACTTTATCTCCGCAACTGGAAGACGTTGTGTAGGATATCAAGGCTTTGATGGCGGATCTCAACGAGAGACCACCCTCTGGCCATCGCTTCTCAGTTCGCCTTGGGGGCTGAGGTGGCGGTAGAGGGTTTGGCGGGTGATGGGCGCCACCTCGACCAGGAACGTGCGGTGGCGAGATAGGTGGGGTTCATCCTTCGAGCACCAGCAGCCCTTCCTTGGTCCGACCCACCCATCGATTCGTGCTGCCGGTGGGAAGTTTCGAAGCATTGAGCGGCGCCGGCGGTCAGGAAGTGACCAACGACGTGGCGCGCATCTCCAATATCCCGGGCGATGAAGGCCACGTTGCCTTTCGTGAGTCCGGCCGGGCCGTCAGTGTGGGAGCCATCTACAATGATGTGCAGAAGGTCACCGGAGTGGACCAAGGGCGTACCTTCCGGCACCCGTCAAGTCCGTGGTACCCTTGTCGGATATAGCAAGGTACGATAGTCTTTGTATTAAGGAGCATGGAATTGAAAAGACGCGACCTTTTGAGAATGGGACTAGGATTGGCGGCCCTAAGCAGCAAGAGCTTTGCCTGGACGCCGGGGGGCGACCTTTCTGCTGAGGAAAAGAAAACGCTCCTGCTGATGCATAATCGGGCGAGAAACGATGTTGGGGTGCCCGCCCTAACCTGGTCTGATGAATTAGCAGATTCTGCTCAAATTTGGGCAGAATACATGGCGAGAACTGGCAATTTCAAGCATAGCGAAGTTCAATATGGTGAGAACTTGTCGTCCTGTGACGACCTCGTTGAGGTGGCCGTGGGGTATTGGATAGATGAGAAAAAGTTTTACCGACCAGGGTCTCCATCTACCCTAGAGTGCGGACACTACACTCAGGTGGTATGGCGCAATACGAAGCGGTTAGGGGCCGGCAAAGCTCAAGGCGATGGGACGACTTTTTGGGTGTGCCAGTACGACCCTCCTGGCAACTTCCGAGGAAAGGCTCCATATTAGGGGAGACCGTCCTGCGCGGCACGGGCCACCGAGGAAATCCAGGCCCCGTGGTCAACATCCAAGGCTCATGGAAGACATCGATGCCCAGATGCTGCAGTCTCTTGAGATTCTGCACTACTGTCAGCGTTTCGCCGACAAGCTGTTTGCTTTCTGCTTTGATCAGTCAAAGTTCTGCGAAGAACTTTTGGTGGACTTGCGAGTGCTGCACGCCGCCCGTATTCGACAGATCCTGTTTTGCGCCGCCGATCCCGGCTTGCAGGATAAATTGGAGCTTTGGAATCGGTCGGGCTACAAGTTTCTGGTGCTTGAAACGGATATAGCCACCCTACAAACTGCCGCCTTCATTGGTCGCCTGCAACGCGAGCTTGGAGAGGGCAACATACCGTTTGTCTCTTTGACAGACTTTCCCACCCAAGAGGACGCTCAACTGGAAGCTCAGCGGGCGATTATGCATTGCGCTGTCTGTCTGGGCGCTGCTAAAGTTTTCTTTCCGGGTAAAGAGGCAGGCTGTCAACTCGACGGTCGGCTCCGCTCCTATCCCACTTCAACCGAACTCAGGGATTCTCTCGACGGGGACTCCACCACCTCCAACCTCTCACCCGCACGTTTGCGTTTTTTCCTGGAGCAACAGGAACTGCACCTGGTCGATATGGTTATCGTCGCGGGCAAAAAAGGCGCGATTTTTAGAGAAGTGTTCACACACTCGGGTTCCGGTACGCTTCTGACCCGAGACTACCCAAACATTTTGCGGCCGGCTCGAGAGACTGACGTTCGCGACATTATGGCGATCATGCAGCCCTACGTGGAAGAGGGGTCTATTAAGGCCGTCTCAGAGGATACGCTCCTCAAAAGCATTCCGAATTTTACGGTTTACTCGGTGAACGACCAGATTGTAGCGGCCGCCACGCTCATCGATCACGGCGACTGTTACGAACTGGGTAAATTGTGCACGCTGCCACGATACCAGGCACGAGGGCGCGCCCGCGACCTCGTGCGGGCCCTGCAAGACAAGACCCGCCAGGATGGAAAGCGGGGCGTCTTCGCCTTGACCGTACAAGACTTTGTGGGCGTGTTTTTTGAACGTCTGGGCTTCGTTCCGGTTGAGCGGGAAACGCTTCCCACCCAATGGCAAGCATCGTATGATTTCTCCCGCCCCTCCCGGGCCTACTGGTTCGCTACCCTCTTAGGAACCTGACCCTTAGTCCAGAGGACAACTTTTGCTTAACACAAATCCTCGACTATGTTTACGTTAGCCAACGCTGCCCAGGAAGACCTCGGCTCGACACTTCTCGTTACGGAATTGATTATCGTCGCCGCGGTGGCTATCGCTGTGAAGTGGATCAAACTGCCCTACACCATCGCCTTGGTGACCGCGGGGCTGGGCATCGGCATTCTGCGGGCTCAACATTTCATCGATCTCGAGATCGTCTTGACCCCGGAACTGGTCTTCACCATTTTTCTTCCCGTTTTGCTGTTTGAGGCGGCCATCAACCTGCCTTTCCACCATCTCAAGGAGAACGTGAAACCGATATCTCTGTTCGCAGTCCTTGGTGTGATAGGAGCCTCTTTGGGCGTTGGCTACGGGATGCACCTGATGTTTGGCATCCCCCTCTACTCCGCCTTGGTGTTTGGTTCGCTCATCAGCGCCACCGACCCGATTTCGGTTCTGGCGCTCTTCAAACAGTTGAAAGCGCCGTCTCGACTCTCCATCATCGTCGAGGGGGAAAGCCTCTTCAACGATGGGGCGGCGGTCGTCGTGTTCAAGATTCTCTTAGCTCTCGCTATTACAGGAAAGTTTTCGTTCGTTGAAGGCCTCTTTCAGTTCTTCTTTATGTCCATTGGTGGGCTCCTGTTCGGAGCGCTTGTGGGATACATCATCTCAAAAATCACGGCGACTCTTGATGACCATCTCATCGAGATCACTTTGAGCACCATTCTGGCCTATGGCTCTTACATCGGCGCCGAACATCTTCACGTTTCAGGCGTTATGGCGGTGATAGCCGCGGGACTTGTTTACGGAAACTTCGGCAAAGAGATCGGGATGTCGCCGAACACGCAAGTGATGATGTCGGGCTTTTGGGAGTACGCTGGATTCCTGATGAACTCGCTGGTCTTCCTCCTGATCGGAACCCAAGTGGATCTTCGCCTTCTGGCCGACGACTGGAAACGCATCATTGCGGCCTTCTTGTGTGTGATACTCGCGCGACTCTGTGTGGTCGCCATCCTTGGTCCCATCGCTGGTTGGTGGGATCGCCGCATCTCTTTCGCGTGGCATACCGTCATTGTGTGGGCGGGATTGCGCGGCTCCATCTCGATGGCGTTGGCCATAGGGCTCCCGTCCAATCTGCCGTGGAAGAACGACATTCTTCTGATCACCTTCGGAGTGGTCATTCTGTCGCTTTTTCTACAGGGCCTCACCATGCCGTCCCTGCTGCGAAAACTCGGTGTGATCGGAGCAACGTCCAATGACTTGGAGAACTACGAAACCAAGCTTGGACACCTCTTGATGCATCAGCGGGCCATCCAAGAGCTGAGACGCATGCGTGCCAATCACAGCATCGCGCCCGATGTCTACGACGAACTGGCAACTCCTCATAAGGAGAGAACCGAAGTGCTGCAGCACGAGCTGATCGAACTGGGACGACAGCAGAGCACCATCCGCGAAGAACAGATCCGGGACGCGAAGAAGAACATCATGACCGCGCAACTCACCACGCTCAACGATGCTCACACCCGCGCCCTGATCTCTGACGAAGTGAAACACAAACTGGTGCGCGCCTTGGCCGACGAACAGATCCGTGTTTTAGAAGAGTCCGATCATACGCCCTCGCAGATGCTGGCTTCCGAGCCAAGCTTGGGTGGTCCTGAAGACGAGCCAAACCCAGAACATCCGAAGGCCACAGAACCTCCTAAAACTTTAGAGCCGTAGAACGCTGCCAGTCAAAATCGAACAGGGCTTGGAGGCGAGCCGGCAGGGGTCCGCTTTTCATGACAATCCCGTAGTTGCGACTGTTATGAAAATAGTCCACCGACCAGTTCGAGGTGCCTAGCCAGGCCTCTTTTGCGTCGACCACCAAGTATTTGCTGTGATGAACACGAGCGAACGGAATCTCGCCTTCTTCAGTGAGTGGAATTCGGCAGGCGCGCACCTCGACGTTGTCTAGAACATCGAGACTCCTGAGGTGGTCGGAGTCCTTCTTTCCCTCCACCCAGTGCCCCAACAGCATTCTCACCTTCACGCCTCGGACTTTCGCCCGACGCAAAGCGTTGTCCAATTCGGCGTAGAAATGTTGACCGTCGTGAGTGAGTGGGCTGTATGACAAGAGCGCTACGTCGACACTGGTCTCGGCCCCGTCCAACAGCTTGAGAATCTCCGCCTCGTCGCCTGCGGCGGCGGGTCGATTCAAAGCGTTGGGGGAAAAGGTTGGCACAACCGTGGACCCGGCTATGATGATCGGCTCACTAGTGATGGCGGCCAGTTCGGTGGGAGGCTTGACGGATGTCGAGCCTGGGGCGGACTGCGCCCACTCCCAGAGAAAAGCCTCGCGGTACGGCGCCACCAGCGCGGAAGAGTCGAATGCTACGCCAAGTTCTCGAATATGTTCCAATGACCGCCAGTCAAAATTCTGGCTGCCGATAAAGCCCAGGCGGCCGTCGACGAAGATCGCTTTGGCGTGCATCACGCCGCCAAGCCAGTCCCCGACCGGCGAGCTACGCACTTCGATGTTCGCGATCGCGTCCAGTTCGGCCAGCGTCTCGGGATAGGTTACCACGAACTTCTTGTCTACCAAGAGGCGAACCGTTACACCCCGCTCGGCGGCCTGCTTGAGAGCCTCAATCACGGAAGTCGTCGCCTTACCGTCAAGGTGTGCTAAATAGAAGGTCTGCCAGAGGATCTCTGACCGGGCCGATCCGATCATCTCCAACCAGACCTCTTGGGTGTTCCGAAGATCCGCCTGATCAAAGTCGCTTCCCACGGGAAACGACTCGACCAACTCTATTCGGTCGGCCGACGCTGGACCCACCAACACGAAAAGACAAAAAAGCAGAGAAGCGAACAACCCCCCAAGTGCGCGAGCAAAACCTTGTCGAACGTGCATTAACGCCAATCCCCAAACAGGATGAAGCCCGCCCAGTAGTAGGGGTGGGCATACTCGTCGCGAGAGCGTACCGCCATCTGCGCAGCCTGCAGTGCTTCAGCTTTGCCAACTCCAGCCCGCAGCTTCTCATAAAACTCGGTCATCAGTACCGCTGTGGATGCGTCATTCACGTCCCACAGGGATGCGACCACTGAGCGGGAACCCGCGATCCAGAACGCCTCGGCCAAACTGGCCACGTACTTGGCCTCCGCACCTTCTCCCATCGCTGTGTTGCAGGCAGACAGAATGACAATGGACGTATTTTCCAGGCCCAGAGTGAAAATTTCTTCCTGACGAATCTGTTCCGTACCCGAGAGAGACAAGTAGTTCTTCAAGGAATCGTCAAAGTCCAGATTGCCATGGGTGGCGAGATGAAGCGCCTCGGCTTTGCCTCCGTATTTGAAGAAATTGGCTCGCGTGGCATCCTTGCCTTCGAACAGTCTCGATTGAGGGAAGAGCGCCGCGATCTGCTGTCCCTCTTGGGCTGCGGCCGGAAGATCTTCGGTCGCGTTCGCGAAGGCGACAACGCTTGCCACCGGCAAGACCTCCTCGGTGGAGACCCGCATAAGGTCGGTGGGCTTGGCCAGTTCCAGGATACGTTTGGTAGCGATTAAAGGCTGCCCTTGAGGGTCGGTGAGACAAGCGAAAGGAAGTCCGTGCAGGCGGCCGGACGGAATCAAGATCAAGGTAGATTTACCCTTGATGTCTTCGGTCACGGGCGACAACAGCCAATCGTACAATTGGCGACTGTTCTGCGCTAATCTTGGGTCGCCGTTCTTTCGCTGAGCGACCGCCCTGCGGAACGCGGAGACGGCCATATTTAAGTCTATGTCCGCGACTTTGACCGAGTGGAGTCGGAAGGTGTCGGTGGTGACCAAAAAGATGTAGAGGGCCTCGTCGGTAGCGAAGTATTGAATCACCGCCAGATCCGGAGGAAGCGTTTTTTGAACGTCAGGAAGGTTGAGCGGATCGAATTTGAGCACGCGGGAGTACAGATCCGAATACTTTTGACGGAGCTTGCGGCTCTCTAGAAGGTATTCAGACTTCGTCGAAGCCATGAGTTCCTGAGTTTTTGTCAGCAGGCTGTTCCGAGTCTCCGAAGTGGGCATCGACTTCAGGCG
>JBBKWP010000310.1:0-3560 GCA_037968995.1 Candidatus Xenobia bacterium | reverse complement strand
AGACGCATGTCGCGCAACTCTTCATCGGCTCGAATAAGTGTAGTCAGCTCCAAACCATCCATCACGGGCATCTGCATATCGAGGATCGCGAAGTCGAACTTTTGGTTCTTCAACCGCTCAAAAGCCTCGCGCCCTCCTTGCTCTTCGTGAACCGCGATTCCCCAAGCTTCCAACTGGTGTTTGAGGATGCGCAGATTGGTGAGGTTGTCGTCGACAATGAGAGCTTTCTTGCCCGAAAGGTTAAGGTCGGTTGTGTTTTCTCGCGTCGAGAGTTCTTGCTTTTCAAAGGTCGCTGTAAACCAGAAAGTGGATCCTTCACCGGGGCGACTGACGACTCCGATCTTCCCACCCATAAGGGTCACCAGTTCTCGAGAGATGACGAGCCCTAACCCTGTTCCCCCGTGTTTGCGTGTGCTTGTGCCGTCCGCCTGCGAAAAAGGCAGAAAGAGTTTCGCTTGCTGCTCTTCATCCAGCCCGATTCCTGTGTCCTCGATTTCGAACCGAATCAGAACCCGATTCTCCTCGTCCCACTCTGAGGTTGCCCGCAGCACGACTTCACCGCGCTCTGTAAATTTGAGGGCGTTGTTGACCAAGTTCATCAAAACTTGCCACAGCCTAGCAGGGTCGCCGCGCAGAATGGTAGGGGTGTCGTGGTGCACCAGAACGGCCAATTCCAATCCCTTTTTGGCGGCGTGAGGCGCCAGCAGTTCCACCACTTCTTCGACAGTTGTGAGCAGATCGAAATCCACGACCTCCAAACTGAACTTGCCGGCTTCGATCTTGGAGAAGTCGAGGACATCGTTGATCACCACCAACAGGTTCTCCGCGGAGGCGCGAATCGTTTCCGCGAACTCGCTCTGTTGCGGATCGAGTTGGGTGTCTAAGAGCAACCCCGTCATTCCGATGACCCCGTTCATTGGGGTCCGAATTTCGTGACTCATGTTCGCTAAAAATTCAGATTTCATGCGGGCGGACTGCAAGGCCGCCTCGCGGGCCTGGAGAATTTCCGATTCGTAGCGTCGGCGTTCGGTGATGTCGCGAATGACTCCAATAAACACCTGTTCCCCGTTGTGAACACCGTGACCCAGGCTGACGCTGATAGGAAATTGACGACCCGAACGGTGGAGTCCCGCACCCTCTAAGTGACGGTCTTCTACGCTTCGGTCGCCGGTGTCCGCGAGTTTATCCACGGCTGCGAGATGGAGCGGTCGCATCTCTTCGGGCATCAACTCGATGAGAGGCATACCTGCCAGCATATCCTCGGAATAACCAAACATGGTGGTGGCGGCGCTGTTAGCGAACAGAATCTTACTATCCTTATCGATAGTGATGACGCCATCGGACATCGTGTCCACCACGAGTTTGTATTTTTCTTCGGACTCCTGGAGAAGCTTGGTCCGCTCTACGACCCGACGCTCTAGCTCTTCCTGGGCCATCGCTTCAGCGGTCACGTTTTCGAAGGCGATGCCTACGCGGTCTTTAAGAATCGGAAAAGCGCGAATCGCGTAGACGCCTTCTTTGATCGTCTCGTCGCCGAATCGAATCTCCCCTAGAACGCGGGGCTCACCAGAGATGACAATTTCACAGTACTGTTGAGCGAGCCCCTGAACGAAAAGTTGGGGAAAGTTATCGACGACATTCTGCCCACAGTAGGGCTGCAAGTCCGCCCCGGTTTGCCGACTGGCGGCCTCGTTCGCGTAGAGCAGCTTCAAAGATTTAAAGTTGGTTTGGTCGGGAAGTTGCATCACGGCCAGTCCCAGCTGGGTGTTATCAAAAACCTCTCTATAGCTGGCGACCTGCTCTAAGAGTTCGCGCCGATGGGTGATCTCCACCATCACGCCATAGAGTTCGTGAGGTTCGCCGTTCTCCATCGCCACCCGCACGATGTCTCGCAACCACACGATTCGTCCGTCGGAGGCTATCATCCGATACTCGAAGTCATGATCTTCGCAGTCCGCCGTGGCTCTGGCACAAAAAGACGGGGCCCAGTCGCGGTCGTCAGGGTAGATGTGATCGAGCCAGAACGTAGGCTCGTCGATCCATCGTTGGGCCGGATACCCGAGAATATCCTCGGCTTCCTGGCTCACGTATTTAAACTGGAAAGTTTTTGCGTCGCCTCGCCACAGAATCACCCCGCCGGTCTGAAAAGGGTCTAATTCTCGCTCCCTTTCGGAACGTGTCATTCTGAGCGCTTCATCCATAAGCGGTCAGATTCGTCTAGCCCACTTGGAGTCCTTGGACACAATGACAATAAACGTCTGTGAACTGTGCAGGTCTTGATCGGAGACCCCCCCCGGGTACCCCCGGCTTATCCAGTCATGTCTTATGATGGTGCGAGACCTCATTTATCTTGGGCAAGTACAAATCTATAAAAGGAGCGTTCCCAATGTCTACCCACACTATGAACAAAAGCTGTATCGAGGCCTGCTACCAGTGCCTTGTGGACTGCGAAAAATGTCTCGCGGAGATGATTCCGATGGGCCAAAAAGAAGGTAGCGACTGTCCCGCTTGTTGTCGCGAGTGCGTACAGATCTGTCACCTTTGCCTGAGCGCGATGGCCCGTGAAAGCAAGTTCTCCGCCCAATATTGTCGAATCTGCGCCGACGTCTGCGAATGGTGTGCCGAAGAGTGCGAGAAAATGGACCACGACCACTGTCGGCGCTGTGCCGAGAGTTGCCGTCGCTGCGCCAAGGAATGCCGTCAGATGGCCGCTTAGGTCCGTCTCAAACGCAACGTCTTAGAAGCCCTGCCACCCTCAGGTGTCTACAGGACGAGAGCCCAACTCACTCGGGGGAGTTGGGCTCTCGCATCCTCTATCCCTTAGGCGCAAACGCGAGGGGCCCCGATGCCACCTCTTGCCCCAAGGATTCAGTCTTTCGGGCTAACGTTTGGAACTCTTGAGCGCCTTTGAAAGAACTGAAGGCCGCATAGCCGGCGACAGCCCCAGCTATGCCGGTGGCCACCGCGGCTCCGACCCAACCGGTATGGGCGAGATAGGCAGTCCCGCCAACGGCCGCAACGGTGGCGGTGGAGGTGACGGCCCCTTTTAGATAGGACTCGTTGCGTAAACTCAGCAGTTCCTCATACACCTCGCCAGCTTGGAAGCCGTCGGTCACTTTCTTGACGCGATGTTCGAACTCCGTCGTGGGTCGCGGAGGGGCTCCCAGTGAAGTGCCGATGATAACGAGAGCCAGTCCATCGCGCACTTTCTTAGGGGAGCCGTTCGTGGCATCTTGTTTGTAGAGTCGGTCGGCGGATACTCCCCGCCAAGCTTGTGTCGAATCTGAAATATTCATAAGGGAATCATACCCAAGTCGTTCCGAGCGAATTCCGAGGCCTCTCCATCGTGAGGTGCCCTCAGGGCGGGACCCTGGTCGGCCTAGTGCCGGCTATCTCTTTAGATAACGTGCTAAATAGGGTGCCGTGAGACTCCTTTGTTCAGCGGCGATTTCCGCAGGCACCCCAGAGGCGACAATGGTGCCTCCCTCGTCCCCAGCCCCAGGCCCCATGTCGATGACCCAGTCGCTGCCGCCCACCACTCGCATCTCGTGCTCGACGAC
>JBBKWP010000309.1:0-10689 GCA_037968995.1 Candidatus Xenobia bacterium | reverse complement strand
TCCCTCCCGTCCCAGAAAAATATTACACCCTGTCGGGCTCCGTAGCTCAGGGCCGCGCCGCGAGTCCACAATTGGGCGCCGTCGCCTTCGGTTCAGATGGTAAGGTGTTCACCATCGCTAGGGGAAGCAACGAGTTGGGAATTGTGTTTTTAGACCCCAACGCTCCAGACCCCAGTTGGGAACTCCTCCCTCTGGAACCTCCGAAAGCGGGGGGGCGTTTTGTAGACCTAGGAAGCGAGTACGGAAATACACCCATTTCGGTGGATGCCGACGGGAACGTCGTCCTCTCGGCGATCACCGACGACGGCGTGAAGGGCTACCGGTTAGAGGTGGATGATGACGGCGTTCCGACCAACTGGGAGGAACTGACCCCATCGGAAACGTCCTCGCCGACGACAGAGCAAGGCAGCTTCGCCGGTGGGGGGTCCTCTTCGGGCGGCACCTCCTCCGGCGGTGGCTTGTTTCGCCGCACGGTCGTCTACTGAACTCGCCCGGCCAGTGAACGCTTCTGCCGCAAAATCGCCCCACATGGTGAAAAGCGCCCTCAGCTTGCAAGACTGCCGGCTTGCGGTTTTACAACTCGGAGTCATGATGAACGCCGGGATTTCCTTAGACAAAGCTCTCGAGTCGTTGGCGAAGGTCGACCAGCCCGCTGTGGGGCGTTTCTCCGAGAATGTCTATCGCGGCATCGCGACCGGTAGCACACTCTCCGAGTCTTTTGAAAGGGCCACCTCGTCGTTCGGACCGGCGGTGATCTCTATGGTGAAAGCCGGCGAGCAGTCCGGACGTCTGGTGTTCGTTCTGCTCCAGTTGAGCGATCGATTAGAGCGGGCGCAGCAGATTCGAAACCAATTGGTTTCGGCGCTCTCGTATCCCGCGGCAATACTCGCGGGAGGAGGAGTCATGCTCGTCTTCATGACAACTTATATGCTTCCTCGCCTTCTCTCCACCATCGGATCGATCATCGACAGCCCTCCTTGGCCCACTCGCGTCTTGATGGCCTTAGCTGATTCCGGTGGACTCATCTTTTCGCTACTCTTGATGTTTGCTTGCAGCGTGCCTTGGTTCCTTAGCGACGTTTCCGCGGCCAGCCGATTCCGAAACTGGATTCTTTTCGAGAGCCCAGTCGTTGGAACGATCGGATCTTTGTCCGAGCAGGCGCGACTCAGCGCGGAGTTCTCCATGCTGATCGAGGCGGGCATGACAGTGACTGCCGCGATGAGTAACCTCTCGCCGTCTGATCCAACTTTGAAGGACGCTCTCGGGGAGGCAACCCAAGGTCTTCATTCTGGGCTCTCGCTCTCAGAATCTTTTGAGAAAACCGGGAGGTTTAGAAAAGATTTCGTGGCGCTACTGGAAGTTGGCGAGGAGACCGGGCGTCTATCCCAGGTGTTGAAACATCAGGCAGACTACCTAGAAGACCTTGTCGGTAGGCTCACTGGCGATAGTATCAAGCTTTTGGAACCGATAGCCATGATGGTGCTGGGCTTCGTTGTGAGCTTTGTGATCTTAGGTTCCTTCCTTCCGGTCTACCAGTTAGTGTCACAGAACCTGTAGGAAGATCGCGACGAAGAGCATCCGCGGACAGACTCGAGAGTCAGCTAGGGCTACCTTACCTGTTCAGCAGGTTTTGACCGCGGCGAAACCCTTTCTCCGCCGTAAGAGTATAGGCTGTCTCGGAGGGTTGAGCAAACGAGCGATAGCCTTCATCATCAATATGCTTGGTTTCACTTCGTCGGTAGATGTGCATGGTCTCTCCATCAAAATCTACAGATTCGCAGAAAGTCTGTCTCAGACCAGAAAAGCTTCCCTTGTGACAGCTGGTCGATCTCGTGAACGAATAAGCCCCCGTCACGTCGTCTGGTAGACCGTAAGTGATCCTGATGGCCTTGTCCTCTGTCCCTCGGTATATGTCAGGGTCCATGGATGAGATGGAGCCGGGGTTGGGATCCTGGTCGCGCAGTTCCCCCTGACCCGCCTCCCAGTCAGCAAAACTCTGGACCGTCTCCCTTCCCCAAGTCATCAAATCCTGAGCCTCACTCGGTTCCACATTTGAGGAAAAACGGGTCGTGTCTAAGTCTACTCGGTGCTTTTGCACCCCCTCTTTGGCAACGTTTTGTAAAGCTAATGCGTGGCGGTTATTGTCAACAATCCTCTGTGCCCGATAACGATCAATATTTTCTAACATTTTTGTGGTTTGGACTCGCTTCCGTAGTGTTCTGATGTCAGCTTAGCGCGCTCAAATCATGCGTTTCTTAAACTTCGTTAACGTAATGTAAACAAACGATTCAAGAGATTACGGCGGGAAGGCTCAGGCGGAAAAGGGCTCCCGCCGAGGGGGCGGTGTCATCATCGACTAGACTCAGGCTACCGTGTTGGCGTTCAGCCAGTGTGCGACAGATAAAGAGTCCAAGCCCAGTGCCTCGTCCAAGAGTTTTCCGAGTAAAGAACGGCTCGAATATGCGATCCCTCGCCTCAATTGGAACGCCATGACCATCATCTTGGACCTCTAAAATGACGAGATCGGTGCTGTCATAGGTGCGCACAACCAGAGTTCTTCTAGAAGTTTCTAAGAGAGCATCTCTAGCATTGAGCAGAAGATTGCTCAAAATCTGAGTCACCTCGCCGGAGTTCACTCTTACCCCGCGCCGCGCCTTGAGGTCGAGCGAGAGATCTATTCCTTCCACTTGGACCTGTGGAGCCACGAAGTCCACCGTTTCGCGAACTACAGAATGCAAGTCTATGAGCTGGGTCTCACTGTCAGACTTTCGAGAATAAGTCAGTAGCTGATCTACAATCACTTTCGCTCTCCGGGTCGCGCCTTCGGCCTCCTCGATTCGGACCTCCGTTGCTTCCAAGTTCTGCTTCTTCAGGCTTCGCTTGCCTGCTTGGAGTCCCAAAAGGATCGCCGCCAAAGGAGTGTTGAGTTCGTGGGCCATGCCCGCGGCCAGTTGTCCGACGGCGGCCATCTTACTTGACTGGACGAGGTAGGCTTGCGATTCTTCCAGCCTCAGTCGGGACTGTTCGACGTCGGCCCGCGCCATCTTTTCCGCGTCAAGGCTCTCCGAGAGATTCTCCAGCAGCCACGCCGAACGGAAACCGAAGGCGGCTTGGTCAGCGAGAAGCGCGAGCGATTCTCTGTCTTTTTCGCTGAACCGAGATTTCGCGGCGGCGAAATAGAGAACCCCAAAATTGTGCAGGGGTAGCACCCAAGCGTCGCCCTGGGAGTTGGATTGAGGAATCTTGCGAAGCCAACAATCTTGAATATGGGAGCGGTCTGAGAACTGCTCCGAGCTCACCGTCAACTCTTGGCCGTCTCCGTCGAAGAAAACAAGAGGAGACAAAGACGAACCTGTCTTCATGAAAACAGCGAAAAGCTTGAGTCGAATCCTTTCGTTGCCAATGTGTAACACCGCCCTCGCTGCGTCTTTCATAGAGCTTGAGTGTGAAAAGTCACGCAGGCATCGTTCGACGAGCTTCTTCTGCTGTTCTGTCTCCGAGAGGCTCACATCCTTCGCACGGACCTGGAGACTCGTGTCTGTAAGCTTTTTCTTTATGGACCGAGCGTGGCCCCGCAGTTCTCGAAGGTCGCTCAGGCGATCCCACGAAAATTGATGCATCCCCAGCATGACAGGCGATATCCAAAGCGCGTGCCAGAGATTTCCTGACGCCAAAAGAGTCGTGGCGGGCGCCAGCATCGCTGAGATCCTGAACTGGAGAAGTCGGGCTTGGTAAGCCTCTTTAGTGTGAAGGCCCGTGGAAGAGCCTTCAGGGTAGCAGAACTTGAGGGAATAGTATCCAACGACAAGAAATCCGACCAGACTGCTGATAGACCCGCCCCATCCCGCAGGAAAGCCGCCGGACTCCGCAGATCGCCCCGCTTTGAGGATCGACAAGGCCGCGAAATAAGGCAGACCATCGCTCAAAACTCCGGCGGCGCGCTCCCACGCGTTCCCACGTTCGGCGACCAGGCTTCGCAAAACAAGCGCGCCCGAAGCGACCAAAGCGGCAGACCCGACAGTGCCCACTTGAGCCAGCGTATAGAGCCAGGCGAAGCCATTGCTAAGCGTACCGCGACCCGGCACGGGTAAGGCTGTAAGTTCCGAGACGACGACGAGAACTCCCAATACGGAGAGTGTGAGAGAATCGACATCGCCGCGACCACTGCCCAAGCAGAAGGCCGCTAAAACAAGGGTCAAACTTCCCGCAACCGTGGTATTTGTCGCCATGACCTTAGCTTTGAGTCAAAGTTGGCTTCGTCCTCTCTTCGCCGAGTCGCTGCTCACCAGAGATTCTCCGCGGGTCTCGCGAATCTTCAAGCATAGAGGAGAAAGTGGTCCGCCGTGGCGTTTTCGTTGATACGACCAGTCGTCCGCCGCGGACGCGATGATCTCGGTGACCAATGGAAGTCGGCGATACCGGCGGTCATAGCCGGCAGAACTATCTGGCCGACCCCGGGGAGCAGTCCGATAGCAGAAAAGGTGGCGGACATACTATCGGGCCCAGCCACAGCCGACCAGGCAAGAGCCGTTCCGGCCTCGCCGCGCACCCCACTCTGACTGGATCTAAAGATCGACTCAGGCCGGGGTACGCGCGGGAGTGCCGGGGTATGCGCGGGCCGCGAGGGTTGTCTACGGCGGCCCGGAAGCGTGGGCGAAGTCGGACATGCTGGTGCTCGACCCGTGAGGCGGAACGGACGAGCCGTCACCAAAGGGCTGCGGCTAAAACCTCTTGGTCAGCGCAGGGGGGCTCTTAGGCGGCTCCGCCCGCACCGCTCTTGCCGGCGAGGTCGGCGATGACAAATCCGAGAACACCGCTGTCCACCTTTTCTTCGATTCTGCCCTGGCGTTGAGCATCATCAAGCCCTCGGTAGATCTGATAGGCTTCTTTTTGGCTCGGCTGAGCGGCCTTAGGCGCTTCTTGACCACTCTCTTGGTAAGCAACGTAAATGTCTGAATCGCTAATGCCAATCCTATGGTGGACGAAGGTCATCTTGTCGCCTTCAGGGTCGGTCGCTTCAACAACGCTCAGGTCGTCGAAATCCTCTCTGCGGAAGGCCGCCGTGACCGTAAGGGCAGAAGCGTTGAGAAAAGTGGGTACTGAGGTACGAGTTGTAAGATGCATGGTTTTTCCAATCAGTGTTTATTTTTAATGAAATGAAGTCTGACGTTTCACTAGTGTGAGATCCTAGAAGACGCACTGCTCTAGACCTTGAACCGAGCATCTAGGTCGAGCAGTTTCGGGTGAGAGCTCTGATGAATCTTTAGGGTAAACTTAGCCACCTAGATCGCGATTTTATGCGTACCGCAGTGAAGTGCCGCTTCCGCGCGATAGGTCGCGACGAGATCACTCTCGTACCGGGTGTCGTAGAGCGCATTCCCTGACTGCTGCTGGAAACTGACCGTTTCTTCAGTCTCCCGACCTGGTAGAATGAGAATGGAACGTAATCCGCCGGCGTCTGACCACAGCATGACAGTATTCTCCGGAGCGATGGCCAGGTTCTTTTGGGTGGCCGTGTCGATATCCCGGACGGCGTCATTGAGGTAGATGGCTAAGTTGCTATGGGCTGACGAATTGAGTTGAGCTTTCACGGCGGTGGGTTCTACTTTCTGTAACGTAAGGGTAAGGGGGAACGCGGGAGACCTACACTATCGAGGGGTGTCGCCGGCCAGAATCCATCCCAGGTCGGCAGGCTGAGACGATACAGGATCCACCCATCGAGGGGCGACGAGGTCGATCTTACCGCGATTGTTGCTGGGGTCGAGCACGTCGCTCACAGGGGAGGCGGACTGAGACGATGCGATATCTACCCATCGAGGAGCAACGAGGTCGATCTTACCGCGATTGTTGCTGGAGTCGAGCACGTCGCCCAAGGGAGAGGCGGACGGCTCTTTGATCGCGGATTCCAACGCGCGATCACTGGCCTTTTTGATTTCCACGCCTCCGAGGCAGCCGGCTACAATGGCACTCACGCCGAGGCACATGGTGGCCCCGAACGCGACAGGGGCCGCGAAGGTGAAAGCACCGATCATGGTCGCTAAACCCACGACGTTAGTGGCGCCGATCACGCCGCGGGCCAAAGCGTCGAGTTGTCCGGCGCGAAAAGTCGTCTCGGCGCGTTCGCGGTTGCCCGTAGGGCCGCCCAAGACCATGGTGTCGGATACTGCCGCTTGAGAGACGGGGTGAGAAACCGCTTGAGAAACCGCTTGAGAAACCGCTTGTGTGGAGTTGGTCGGGGAACTGGAGAGACGGTTAATGGGGGTATATTTGGGTGTTGCGATGTTCATAGCCTTATCTTGGACTCCGGCCACATCTTTTTTCTGAAAAGTTGTGAACGGCTTGTGAACAGTTTGTGAATGACTTGTTACCTTTAATGAGGAAATCAGGGAGTGAGAGTTTCACGACGGATTGTAGATACGAGGCTTTCGTACCCGATTCCACAGCACCGAAGGAAGCAGCGCAACTCTCTACGGCTGCCCGTCCCGACGCGCTGGGCGGGAATGTCTCGCCGGCGCGCGAAACATAACCGGTGAAGAATCGATATGGTGGACGGCACCACCGAAGAGCGTACAGCCTCATAGAAACGATCATCGCTTTCGGCGTCTTGGTCGGCGCCTTCGCCGTTTTCTTCAGCCTATATTACGCGGCCCTTTCTTATTCGGGGAAGACGGACCGAGAGGTAATAGCTGCTACGGTGGCTCAGCGCCAACTGACAAAACTTCGCGGATGGGCCTCCGAGCCCGTGGGCACAAATAGAGGGTTTGATGATTGGTCGCAGTTCACCGATGTGAGTTTTACTGATGAAGACTATCCGGATTTTCAGGTCCGAATCCAGTCGGCGTTCGAGACTGTAACCTCGCCCACTTCTAGCCTGATCGATGGCCCCGACCCCAGAGTGATGAGCGGAACGTTTCGAAAGGTGCAGGTGACGGTGAGTTGGACCGACGACAGCCTCACGATGATGTCTCTGATAGGCGACCCGAGCCGACGTTTGCGCGCCGCTCAGCCGATCGAGATGCTTGGGTCGGGAGGTACAGTCGCGCGAGACGCTGAGGTGGCATTCAGCCTCAAGGTTTTTGACACGGACGGGCGCGAGATTCCCGACGTGATGGCTCGGTGGTACGTCAAAGCGATCACGGGAGCTGGGTCGATCACCTCTAATGCCGTGGGCTCAACCGCCACTTTCAAGAATGTGTCTGAGAAGTTCGACGGCACGCCCCAGTATACGGGCGGAGAGTGCCGTGTAACGGCAAGAGTGGTTTACGGGGGCCAAGAAGCTTGGGCGGAGTCGGACCTGCTGGTGCTCGACCCGTGAGGCGGAACGGATGGGCCCTTCCCAAGGGGCTGACTCTGATTGAGATTCTGGTGACCATGGCCCTCGTGTCTTTGGCGTTCGCGATGACGGCGACCCTGGTGAGAAACTTCTCGCAAGTGAGTTCGCACCTCGATGGGAAAGAGAGCAAACAGCAGGGCGCGCTTTTGCTGTTGGGAGTCTGTGCGGAATTGGAAGAGGCGTTCGAGATCAGCTCCCCACTTAACGTTGGCGACACGGTCACGGAACTGCGACTTAAGAAATACGCTTCTACCCCGGCCCGGCTGGCCTCCTCGACCTTGTCGCCAACCTGGACCCCTGATTACGTGCTCTCCATCCGGTACTTCCAGGACGGGGAGGTGCTTATCCGCGAGTCCACTCTTCCTGACACCAGCGTGGGGCGATCGATAGTCGCGCAACGCCTGAGCGGGTTCTCCGCCACGCGGGTTAGCCGGCGCGCCATCGAAGTCCGCGCCGGATTTATGGAATCGAAAAAGTTGGAAACGGTGTCCACCTTCGCCTACAGGTGGGTGGACTGATGGCCCAAAAAGTAAGAGATCGACGCGGAGTGATCCTCATAGTAGTGCTGTTGCTCTTGGTCATCTTGCTGGTGTTGGGCATGGGGTTTCTCACTCAACAGCGCCACCTTCACGGGGCGGCTCGCCGATCTCACTCGGCTGTGCTCGCGCGGGCCCTAGCCGAGGCGGGCCTAGAAGACGCCCGGGCCAAACTAGAAAAGGATTTGGATTTCCCTCCCTCCGCCGACCCCAGCCAGAAGGTCTTTTCCTATTCCGAGCAGATGACAAAGTTAGATGGTTCGAGCTTTGGGAGATATACGGTCACGATTGACCATACGAAAGTCGAGCAAAATGGGGTCATAGTGCTAACGTCCGTCGGCAGCCTAGGAGGCGACGATCCGACCCAAAGAGTTCTCTACGCGGAACTCGACGTTTCTGGCGACCCAAGTTCCAATGCGCGTTTCTTCCGTTTCGTTCATTTTGAAGACAGGGGAGGGCTCTAGATTGTGACACTATTGCAAAAGAGAGCTTGGAGGAGACCGGGTCTCGCCTTTACTATCATCGAGGTCTTGGTGGGCTTATCTCTGCTAGGCATCGTTATGGCCACGGTCGGTCCCAACCTGCGGAAGTCTTCAGCCTCGACCCACGGCACGGCCGAGGCTTTGGCCGCGGCTCTCACCGAGGCAAGACAGCAGGCTATCTCCGACCAGGTGCCCGTGGCTTTGGTGATCCCCAGCGCCGGTGGTACGCAAGGTCAAGCGGGATCGTACTACATCGTCAGAGGAGACCAGCCGCGCGTCACTCGAGTGCATCGTCTCGACGGTGAGCAGCCGGACATTCGCTTGATGGTGGGCCACTGGCCCCTCGACACAAGTCAACTCAGCGACCCGGCTCTTGTGACCGCCATCGGCCCCACACCTGAATCGATTTTACAAGAGAGTTTCAACCTGAACCTTTGGGGTTTGCCCGTTCCCGAAGATTACGCTTTCGTCTTCACCCCGCATGGAAGATTGGTGACCAACGACCTTCCTCACTTCGACGGCGCTTACCACATCGTGGTGTCCAAAGGCGGTCGGTCCACTTCGGCTTCCCTCATGGGTAACAACGTTATGTCGACGCCGCCGACGCTGTACTCGCCCACCGAGGTCGGCTCTCCGTACACGGTGAATTTGGACTCTTCAGGGCACGTTTGGGTCAGTGCCGGCTTGAAAGCCGCGGGCGCGGGCGCTCCAGTGGTTTCGGAGAGTGCCCAGGTCGTAGCGCCCCCTCCGCCGCCCAGCATCGACCCGCCGCCAACCCAAGATCCGGTTCTCACCAGCCTCGAACTGCTGCCAGACCCCTTGACTGTGAAACTTCCGCCGGGAGTGGATCTGCTCCTGGACCCAAATCGCCACCTGACCATGACGGTGAGAGCCACCAGTCCCGACAGAGTTCCTCTGTATTGTCAGTGGACGGCCACCGGAGGCGGTCTCTCATCGACTGTCCCCGTTCGGATGACGTTTCTGCCCGCCACGGGAGAGTGGGAATCCGTGTGGGAGTGGCGTCCCCCAGTGGGTATCGCGCCGGGTGCGCAGTTCACTTTGACCGGCACGGTGGATGACGGCCAGGGACGAGAAGTGCCCATAGTGACGTCTTCGAGCAGCTCAAGTCCCGTGATTCAGATAGGGGACTCCAGTTCGCAGATGGTGTACGTGACCAAGGCGGCCGGATTCGCGGTGAACCTCGCGAACACCGATGGTACTGGTCGGGATCAATTGACCCCCAAAGGGGGCGAAAAGCACGCACCCACGTGGTCGCCTGACGGGACACGCATTCTGTACGATGAGGGAGGCGAGCTCTTCCTTATGAACTCGGACGGCTCAGGTCGGGTCAATTTGACGAATGACCCTGGCTCTGACTGGGACCCAAGGTGGTCACCGAATGGCGGGACCGTCCTGTTCAGTTCCAACCGAGACGGGAACGAGGAAGTGTACTCCATGAATGCGGATGGATCCGGAGTGAGAAATCTGTCCAATGATCCGGGGCGTGACAGGGAGCCGACATGGTCGCCTGACGGAGCAAACATCGCCTTCGAATCCAACCGCACCGGCTACTCTGACTACCGTGTCTACACGATGAGACGCGATGGTTCGGCGCAGGTCAGCCTGACCAATCTTTCGACTCCGAATTTCCAACCGGTCTGGTCGTCGTTGGCGCCCCCCCCGCCCGCGAGCCCAACCATTACCTACACGGACGGAGACATCGTAGTGATGCGAAGCGATGGCTCAAGCCCAGTAAATCTAAACAACAGTCCTCAACTCGAGAACTCTCCGTCACGCTCTCCCAACGACCAGAAGATCGCCTTCCTGTCGAACGACGGCGGGGTCACTTCCGTGAAAGTGATGAATGCCGACGGGACAAATCCTCTGACCCTAGCGCCTTCAGGTGAGGGACCGTTATCCTGGGCACGCAACAGCGCTCGAGTCGCTTTCACCGAGAACAGTGACATCTTCCTCATTAACCTCGACGGCTCAGACCTGTTCAACCTGACCCGGGGCGTGGGTCTGAACAGCGATCCGCAGATACGCTGACTAGGTGTCTCAGGTCAGGTGCCGAGGCAGGCTTTAAGGACGCGGGGGCCAAATTAGGATAGGTTCGGGAAGGATTTTATACTGTGAAGCTTTTTAGAGCTAGGTCCTCGAGAACGAAACCTATCGCCTTTACCCTGTTAGAAGTTCTGGTGGGCTTGTCTCTGCTAGGCCTCGTTATGGCCACGGTCGGCCCCAACCTTCGGAAGTCTTCAGCCTCGACCCACGGCACAGCCGAGGCTTTGGCCGCGGCTCTCACCGAGGCAAGACAGCAGGCTATCTCCGACCAGGT
>JBBKWP010000308.1:0-22957 GCA_037968995.1 Candidatus Xenobia bacterium | reverse complement strand
GTCTCCAGGGGATCCACCCATCTGTCCGGGTTCACCGCGGCCCTTGACTCGAATCTTGGCGCCGTCGACCACGCCCGCTGGAATTTTAACTTCCAACTTACTGTCCTCCGACCGTCGACCACTTCCACCGCAGACCTGGCAGACACCGCCTCGACCTACGCCCGCCCCTCCGCAGCCGGGACAAGCTTTCTGAGTGGTGACGGTAAGGCTCTTAGTGACACCGTGAAACGCTTCTTCCAGGCTAACCTCGATATCAGCCCTGGCGTTGCCGCCTTGCGTCGCACGCTGGCGACGCGCCCCTCCAAACATCTGTCCGAAGAGGTCATCCATACCTCCCCCACCGTTGAAGTTAAAATCGAAAGGTTGACCTCCGCCCGGCGCGCCTCGGCCGGCTTGGGGATTCTTCCAAGAGTCTCCAAACTGATCGTACTGGGCCCGCTTTTCGCTATCGGAGAGAACCTCATAAGCCTCGTTGATGTCCTGGAATTTGGCCTCCGCGGCACTGTCTCCGGGATTGACGTCAGGGTGATAAGTTCGCGCCAGCTTGCGATAGGCACTCTTGACATCTTTGTCCGTCGCGGACTTAGAGACCCCCAGGAGGCTGTAGTAGTCTTTATTTTGCATGCTTGCCCTCCGTCAACGAGGGTCCGTCCTAGGGGACGGACCCTCGTTGGGTCAGATATCGGTTCGTTCGATGAAGATACGTCGAGCCATCAGTCCTTGACTTCGTACTCGGCGTCCACAACTTCGCCTTCTACCGGTCCATCGTCGGCCGGAGCCTCGCCACCGGAAGCCTGGTCCTCTTGATTGTAGAGACCCGAGGAGACCTCGTAAATGGCTTGCTGGAGTTGCTCCATGCCGGACTTGAGTTCGCTCGTATCCGGCTCATCGCTTTCGAGGACTTTCTTGAGTCGTTCAACTCCGGCGTCCACCTTGGCTTTTACCTCAGCGGGAACTTTGTCGCCCAACTCCTTGAGAGTCTTCTCTGAAGTGTAAACTAAGGAGTCCGCCTGGTTTCGGAGTTCGACCGCTTCGCGCCGCTTCTTGTCCTCACCAGAGTACTTCTCAGCGTCCTTGACCATTTGCTCCACATCGTTTTCGCTCAAGTTCGTGGAGGCCGTGATCCGAATATTCTGTTCGTTCCCGGTCCCTTTGTCCTTGGCGCTTACGTTCAAGATCCCGTTGGAGTCCAGTTCGAAAGAAACTTCGATCTGCGGTACTCCTCTGGGAGCCGGAGGGATGTTGCTCAGATGAAACCGACCCAGAGATTTGTTACCCGAAGCCATCTCCCGCTCACCTTGCATCACGTGAACCTCCACGCTGGTCTGCATGTCGGCGGCGGTACTGAAGGTCTCGGTCTTCTTGCTCGGGATCGCGGTATTACGAGGTATCAGCTTGGTCATCACTCCGCCCAAGGTCTCAATACCTAGGGTCAAAGGCGTGACGTCCACCAAAACGACGTCTTTGACTTCACCCGAAAGTACCGCGCCTTGAACAGCAGCACCGAGAGCGACACACTCGTCTGGATTAATGTCCTTAGATGGTTCTCTACCGAAACTCTTAGTGACAAACTCCGTGATCATCGGCATCCGAGTGGAGCCACCAACCAGCAGAACACGATCGATTTCATCCTTAGAAAGCTTAGCGTCTTTCATCGCTTGCTCACAGGGTGAAGCGCAACGGTCCATCAGGTCGCTAGTCAACTGCTCGAACTTCGCCCTAGAGATGTCGACATCCAAGTGCTTCGGTCCGTTGGCGTCGGCCGTAATGAACGGAAGGTTCACGTTGGTGCTCACCTTTTGAGAGAGCTCGATCTTCGCTTTCTCAGCAGCATCTTTAAGACGCTGGTGAGCGATTTTATCCTTGAGAAGATCGATTCCATGCTCCTTCTCGAACTCGGCGGCGATGTGTTTCATCACGCGCTCATCCCAGTCGTCGCCGCCGAGTTTTGTGTCTCCAGCGGTGGATTTCACCTCAAAAACACCGTCGCCAATCTCGAGAACCGAGACATCGAACGTCCCGCCACCGAGGTCGAACACGATCACGGTCAACGTATCATCTTGTTTATCCAACCCGTAAGCCAAGGCCGCCGCGGTCGGTTCGTTAATGATTCGCAGAACCTCGAGTCCGGCGATAGTTCCAGCGTTCTTCGTCGCTTGACGCTCGGAGTCGTTGAAGTAAGCGGGAACAGTAATGACCGCCTGCTTTACCTCTTCGCCCAGATAAGACTCAGCGTCTTTCTTGAGCTTTCCGAGAATCATCGCCGAGATCTCCTCGGGACTGTACTTTTTGTCGTCTACGTTCTCTCTGTAGTCGGTTCCCATGTGACGCTTGATCGAACTGATGGTCCTGTCTGGATTAGAGACAGCCTGACGTTTCGCCATCTCTCCAACCAGACGCTCACCCGACTTCGAAAAGCCGACCACTGAAGGGGTGGTCCGTCCACCTTCTGCGTTCGCGATGACCTGGGGCTTACCGCCCTCCATCACCGCTACACACGAGTTTGTGGTTCCTAAATCTATTCCAACAACTTTAGCCATGTTACTGTCTCCTAAAAATATCTATTCCGCAAAATTTCTTGCCACTTTAACCATCGCGGGACGAATCACACGATCGTCGAGCCTGAACCCTTTTTGCAACTCAGCGAGGATTGTCTGGTCAGGGACCTCGCTGGTCTCTTCCATCATCACCGCCTGATGAAGCGCCGTGTCGAAAATTTCACCTTTGACGGGAATCGCTTCCAGCCCGTGATCACCAAAAATTTTCTGCACATCTTTGTCGATCAACTCCACTCCCTTGAGGAGCGCCTCGTAGTTGCTCTCACCTGCTTGGGTAGTAGCGGCCATGATGCGCTCGAGATGGTCGAGAATCGGAAGCAGTGAGCGAAGGATCTCCTCACGGATTCGCACCTTCACTCTCTTCTGCTCTTCTTCTTGACGTCTGCGAAAATTCTGAAACTCGGCAGCAGTTCGCTTCACTTGCTCAGCAAGTTCGGCATTGGCGTTCCGCAAGGTTTCCATCTCTGCCGACGCCCCGCTTTGATCTTCAGAGGTTTCTGAATCGCCTTCCGCATCCGTGCCTACGGACGAGTCGGCGCTTTCGTCTTCTAAAATAGTCAAAGTTTCTTCGTTCACTTGAGCTCCTCGGTGGTTTGACAAAGTTTTCTTATTGGCACTATACCAACCGGTTCGCCACGCCTATGTATGTGGAGTATTAGAATTTTATTAGAAGCCTTATATGGCCACCTCCGGAAGACTTCTCTTTACCTAGGAAGGGCAGGAAGCACCAAGGGGAAAAAGCTCCGACGCATCATGACCTCTCAGGCACCACGCCATCGTCTTGTCAAACTTGGGCTGATCTCGCTCCTGTGTGCTCTTCCATTTCTTGCCCTCGGCCTCTATCTAGGACGCCAAGCCGAGCAGATCGACACTCTTCCGGTCGACGAGTATGCGGACTTGCGTTGGGGAAGTGACAACCAAAGTCTCTTTTTTCTGCACCGTTCCCTGGCTTCCGGCGCCCAAAGCGAACTTTGGTCTCAGAATTCCGCCACGAAAGAGTTCCAGAGCCTGGGAGCGCTCCCGCCCGGCCCACACTGGCGCTTAACAAGACGAACTGTCGGCGAAAGGCTGGTCTTAGCCAGCAGTGAGGGAGAGTCGGAGCGCCTGGAGTTGCTCAACCCGGTCAAAGGAGCAGTGCCCGAACGCCTCAAGGTTGATGAGAAATGGAGCCTGGTCAAAACGGAAGGGGATGGGCTCTTCTTCTCCTCCGTGAAGGACGACTTGGCCTTTCAAAAGATGGTGGAAGTAGAACAGGCTCCGGAAATGAAGACTCCTCCGTCTGGCCCAGTTGAGGGCAACGACGAGGATCAGGCCAACGAGCCCCAACTTCCAACCCGATCCGGACTTCAGGTCGCACGATTCGACCCCTCCGCTGAGGAGCCGACCGTCTTGCTGTCCATACCCTTCGATCGGGCAGAAGAGAAACCCGAAGTCCTCCTAGTAATGGAGTCGCCCGACCGAAGATTTCTCGCCATGGTTATCAAGTTTGGAGAAAGCGGCAGCCCGGGACTTTGGGTTTTCGACAGTGAAGGGAGCCGACTTTTGTGGACCCGTGTCGTTATCAACTCGGAAGTGCAGGGCCTGTCTTGGGCGCCCTCGTCCGCGGCGCTTGCGATCAGTGACGCTGAGGGGATCGCGGTCATGGACAACGTTCTCGGCATCGAATCCGTGCGCTACCAGACTCAAGGCTTGGGGCTCGTCAGACCCTTGTTTGCCAAAGAAGACCGACTCTACCTCAAGAGTGTCAATTCGTTGCTTCTTCTCGATCGAAAAGAGGGACAGGCGGAAGTTATCTTCGACAGTCGCTCAAAGAGCGTCAATGCGAAATCGTTCGTCGTAAATAATGAGGCCACCAAGGTCGCGTTCTTTTCTTCTCCTCAGGGTTTTCTCGAACTGCACGTCTACAATTTAGACACCTCAGAAACGGCTCCCAACGTCTCGGACCTGCCCGGATCGCTGCGGCGGGAAGCTCAGGAAGCGTTGACCTACCAAGTCGGGGCAGCCTTAAGGACCGCCTGGCAATACTGGAGCCTCTAGGCCCAGGTTCCGCGGACTCCTCTCGGCGACAGGGCAGGCGCCTATCGGCGAAATCGAGAAGGGCCCGGCGGAACATTATAAACCCGTCAAGTAAGGAACGACCATTATGGGAGACAATAAGAAGTATCTCTACGCCATCATGCACCCCAATCGAGCGTTGGTATCTTCACAGCTCGAACCGATGGAATTCGGCAAGCAGTATTCCGTCGGCACGAAACGTTACTATCAAGGCAAGATTCTCTTTCTCGAGGTAGACCCTACCTATCGAAACCCCTTCTTTCGAATCGACGAGTTCTTAGGGCAGACGGTAACGAAACCTGACGGCAGCCCGAAACGAACGAAAATCATAGCATCCTACCGCGTCTTGGAGCACTTGGACCTTGAGGCCCTAGGAGACCTTTATGCAGTGACCGTCTCCGGTGCGACCCTGCGAATCAAGAAGACCGATTACGAAGTCTCGCCCGCTGAAGCGGGAAAGGTTCGGCTCATCCAAGAGATCAATCCTTTGCAACTCTTGGTCGCCACAACTCAGGACCATCGAACCTTCGGCGCCCAACTGACCTCCCAAAACAATCCTAAAGGAGCGCCCAAGCTCTTTTTCACGGAACTGGATCTCGATGTCCCAGAATTCCTCAAAGGATGGGAAGCCAACCCCTTCTTGCCACCGCCCATTCCGGGAATCCACCCGCAGAAACTCTCCGTCGCGCTTCAGTTCCTCAATAGCGAAACGGAGTACAAGACCGCGACGCTGGGACTGGCCTCCGTTCTTGATGACGTGCTCTATCGGAGCTTGAAGAGCGGCTTCTTTCTGTCCCATGGAGAGAACATGAACTATTACCCTTTCCCCTCGGAAACCGAACTTCAGCGCGATCACTTCGCGTGGTACAAATCGACCGACTAAGGATCTAGCACCTACGTTTCCTTTTCTGGACGAGGAGGCGCTCCTACCTAAGCTCCTTCTTCAAGAAGCCCACCATTGTGGTCCAAGCCGACTCCGTCTGCTGCTTCTCAGCCGGACTGGCATCGCTGAGGTAGGGAGCGTACACAAGGAAGCCGTGGAGCGCGTCTGGATAGATCTCTATCTGTACGGGCTTCCGGCTTTTTTTCATGGCCTGCTCCATCAGTCGGGCCTGTTCTTCTGGAACGATGTCATCGAGAGAACCTTGAAGTAAAAGCAAAGGGCAATCGAGTTTGGGAATGACCGCCAAGGCGTGGCGAATGGCGAAGGATTGTGGCCTGACCTTTGGCCCCAATCCGTATGTTCGCAGGGTGACGGGATCTTTTCCCAGCTTCCCGGTCGACTTGAGGTATTCGTACCAGCGGTAGATATCCATGACTCCGTAAGCGGAAACAACTGCCTTCACCTCTTTAGAACGAGACGCCGCGAGGACCGAGATGAGGGCTCCGTGACTCGCTCCCACCAATCCGACCTGCTTGGAGTTCACTCGAGAATGAACCTTCAGGAGGGGGAGAACAGCGAGAACGTCGTTGACTTCTCCCTTCGCGATCTCCACCACACCCTCCGAACCGTCTTCTCCCCGAAACGAGGGAGAAAAGACCACGAATCCGGCCTTGGCCAATCGCACACTAGAAAGCCGATGTTCTCTCGAAATGCCGCCGATTCCGTCGTGATTAAAAACGATCAGCGGCAGTTTCTGGGTGCCTGGCGGGAGATATAGCTCTCCCTTCACTCGCAGTCCGTCGCTGAGGTAGGTCCATCGGCGAATGGTCACTCCAGAGAGTACGCTGACCGGTTGGTCGAGCAGTGGCCGTGGATCAGCCAAGGCGGGACCGTTGACCAAGAGAGATATTGAGAAAATCTCAAGGAATATCAAGGGCGCGCCCAGAAAGCGACCAGATGCTGATATCAGCGACTTGAGATTTTCTGTAAAAGGTTGAAGGTATTTCATGAAGTTGCGCACGTTTTTCATCTCAATTCTTTGGTTCCTTGTTCCCACAGTGGCTGTGGCCCAACCGGCCAACCCCATGCGAGGCGATCGCGGTGTCTTGAAAGATTTCCACCCGAATGCTGCGGTATGGCTCTCCGACGATCGCCTCCTGGTGAGCGACGTGCGCTACAACAATCTTCAAATCTACGACTTGGAAGGTCGTCGCTTCCGACTTTTCGACGCCCCCGCCCTCAAGGCCCCGGCTCAGTACATAGGGCTAACGAGAGTCGATGACGATCATTTCTTGGCTTTGGGATCCCATTATCACGAGAAGAATCATTCTCGCTATCGAGATCAGCGAAGTGTCCTCACCCTTTTTCGACTCGAGGGCGAAGATCTTGAACTCGAAGACTTTAAGAAGAACCTTTCGCCCAGAGAATCCTTGCGACGAACTCGGATGTGGGGAGCAACCCCCCTGCGCCAACTCGAATTTTGCGGCTTAGCCTTGACGCCCGATGATGATCTAGCCTGGTTTGGTTTAACCAAGCCCTCTTCGGAACGAGGAACCCTATCGCTGCTGAACTGCTCGTTAAAACAGCTCTTGGAGCAAGACCCAAATCTCGAGTTCAAGGAAGTGGACACGGGTTGGGCTCTACCTGAAGACGAAGCTTGTGGCAGACCCAGCTTTCTCAGCGATCTGGCCACCCTCGACGATGGCAGCTTCCTCTTTCTCATCACCGCTCAAGACGTAGAAGGGAAACGCTTCTGCTCGAATTCTCTATGGCACTGGACGCCCGGAGGCGGCCCCCCAGCGAAGGTGGGAGACAGCCTAGCCCCTCAAAACCGAGCCATGGGAATGGCCGTTCGCTCGTTAGGCAACGACCAATACAGGATCGCTCTTGTCTGCGACAACGAGACGGAAGCGACCGGACTACCAGCCACTCTGGTTGTTCTGCCAGATCCCATCACCATTCCCAGCGGAGAATAGAAGCCTGGCACTGCTTACTACCAGGAGGGCGTCGAGGGCACCGGGTCGCCCAGATAGTCACTAGTGACCGCCATGAGTTCGGAGAAACCATCGCCATCAGCGGACCGAGCGGCCCGTGAAAAGTCTTCTAAACTCGCCTTAATGTTTTCCAGCATCTGTTGCGTGTGCTCATTGAAGAACTGGATCTCGTGATACAAGGCTGGGTTCTCTTCAGCAACTTCGGCCGCCGTCTTGATCTGCTTGGAGAAAGTCGTGCTTGCGATCCGACCGAGCGTTTCAAACGGGATTCCCGCTTTCACAACGGCTCGCCCGAAAACTAGATTGGTAAGGTGGGAGAGTCCGAGAACGACCGCCATGAGACGGTCGTGCTCCTCTAAAGGGACTTCGTAGAGTCCCAGCGCCGTTTCCGCGAACAGAGATTTGGCCTCATCTGTGGCTTCGCGATGACCGGCGTCACAAACCAGCACCGCTCGGCCATGGAGCAATACGGCACCGGGCGCGAACATCGGGTGAAGCGAGGTCACTCGGTGACCATCAGCCACCGCCCCGCGAAGAGTCTCGGTAATATTGGACTTGAGACTCGCGATATCGAAAATGAGTGGAGAGTTGTCGCCCTTGGAGAGTGAGAGAACCTCCATCAGCACTTTCTTGGTGGAGGCGAGATCGGTTGCCAGCGCGACAACGTCGACCTCGTTGATGACATCGCCAACCGGACATTCCAGAGCGGAGAAGGGCCCTGGCGTTGGGTCGGTCACGCTCATGTGATGTCCCTGCGACTCAAAAAATCGAGTAAGCCACTGCCCCATCCGACCGTGACCGCCGATGACGTGAACTCGCTTTCGAGGGCTCGATGGGACCACCGGGGGAAGTTCTGCTTGGGTCTGCACAGCGGCAGCCATCAAGCGTTCCGCGATATCTTCGGCGATGCGCTCATCGAGCCCCACGCTGCGCGCCCGCTCCCGCGCGCGCCTCAGAACATCCACCTCCACTCGAAAGTCGCGGATGGGCAAACCTTGCTTCTGCTTGATCTCACCGATGGCCTTAGTGGTCTCCAACCGCTCGGCGATGAGTTCCAGTATCTTTTGATCCAGATTTGCAACTTGACTGCGAAGCTGACTAAGGTCTTCGTTCACGCGGGGACTCGCTTCCTAAAATTGTAAAAGGTTCGACCGGGCGACGTCCGGCGAACTCAACTTGTCGGTTCAAGACGAGGAGGAATTATCCTAGGATTCGAATGCGCCCTAGAGATGTCAGTTCGTCACAGCCTGGCAAAAATGAGGAGGCTACCGAACATGCGGTCAGTAATTTTCGATTTAGGCACCAATATCGACAGAGAGACATCGCTTGCCGAGGCGCTGGAGCGACTGAGTCACAAATTCTCATTAAAACGGGCCTCGTCGGTTTACGTTTCCGCGCCTGTCGGCATGGCCAATCAGCCGGATTATTTCAACCTGTCCTTGGAAGCCGAGACCGATATGTCGATAGAACAGATTCGCCAAGCGGCCAGAGATGTCGAGGACGGGATGGGGCGGAACCGCAGTGGACCAAAATTTGGCCCGCGAATCATCGATATAGACATACTTTTAGACGGCCAGACTATTGAATCAGAATCGAGCATTCCTCACCCCCAAACCAAAACTCAACTCTTTGTCGTACTTCCACTGGCCGAATTGTATCCCGAAGAAAAACATCCCGAACTCGACAAGACCTGGTCCGAACTGAAACGTTCTTTGCTGGCCGGTCGGTCCGCCAAAGACGCGGGCATCGCCAAGCAGTGCAACCTCCACGACTTACCGCTGAGCGACAACGTCAAAAAGCTCTTGCTGGCTGGTAGCCCTAGAGGTTGATCGTTCTGCCTCCGTCGATCGGCAAAATCTGGCCGGTGACGTAATCTGCTCGACAGAAGTATTCTACCGCCTCCGCGATAGACTCGGCTCCGCCCAGTCGTCCGAGCGGAACCTGGGACAGCATCTTATCGACGTTGCCATCGCTTCCCGACGCGGGAAGGGCAGCGCCCGGAGACACGCCGTTGACTCGAATCTCGGGGGCAAGTTCCAGAGCCAAGCAGCGGGTAAGGGCCTCTAAACCGGACTTTGCCACCGAATAAGGCAAAAAGCGTTTGAGAGGATATCGAGACCAAATATCAACGATGTTGACCACGCAGCCCCGCTTCTCTTTTAAGAGAGGCAACAGCCCTACAGTGAGTAAAAACGGCGACTTCAAGTTGATATCGTGAAAGTCGTCCCAGCCGCGTACCCAGTCGGCCGGAGTCGGGGTCGGGAAAAAGATCGCGGCGTTGTTAATGAGGGCATCCAGGCCCGAGCCCAGTGCGGACACCTGCTCCACCAAGCCGTCCACGCCCTGTGGCGCGGAAAGGTCCGCTGAAACCAGGTGGGCACTCCGACCCAACTCTCGAACCATGGCCGCTGTGACTTCCGCCGGTTCGACCGAAGAGTGAAAATGCACAAGAATATCATAGCCAGACTTGGCCAACTGGAGGGCGATAGCGCGTCCGAGACGCACCCCGGCCCCGGTCACGAGAGCCCGCTTGGGGGGGAGAGCGGAGGATGCTTGGGAACTGGCTGACAAGTCATTAGACATAGGCGCTGCCATTTTGCGCGACCCCGGAGAAAACCTGGCAGGAATTTCGATAATCAGCAAGCACCAGGAGCAAACGCTCGAGCGGGGAATATGCGCAACGGAGCAACGATGGATTACGGTCAGATCCCAAAAGGGGAAGTTCTCGACGGACGATTTGAGGTCAAGCATCTCATCAAATCCGGGGGAATGGGTGCAGTTTATGAAGTAACGGACCGTCTATTGGGCGGTCGAACTTGTGCCCTTAAACAGATTCGACCTTCCGCCGACCCCAAGGAACTGCAACAAGCCAAGAGTCACTTCATTGGCGAAATCGGGGTGATGCAGTCGTTGCAGCATCCCAACATTCCGAGAATCGTCAGCTCTTTTTTTCACGGCGACTCTTTCTTCTTCGTTATGGAATTCGTTGACGGCACCGATCTGTCGCGCTACCGAAAAGCCCACGGAAATCCGGGACTGCCGGTGGACTCCGTGGTGGGTTGGGCCATCCAAGCCCTCGATGCTCTGAGCTACGTCCACGAACGAAACCATCCCATTGTTCATCGAGACATCAAGCCGTCCAATCTTCTACTAGACCCAGAAAAAAACAGAATCGTGCTGATCGATTTCGGAATATCTATGGCCACTGATCCCGCGGACGGCTGGATAGGAACACCGGGCTATGCCTCGGCGGAGCAACAGATGGGCCGACCTGAGCCCAAATCCGATGTCTACGCCATCGCAGCGACCATTCACGAACTACTTTCCGGGGTCCGTCCCCGAAACTTTGACTTCTCCACCCTTCAAACGTTGAAGGTCAAGGCACCCCTCGGGCTCCAGGAGATCTTAGACGAGGCTCTCGAACCATGGCCGGACGACAGGGTGTCGTCAGCACGCGAGATGCGGGAACGACTTCTCAGCCTGCCGGGACTCCAGATTCGCGCGGCCTCCGAAAATCGGGAGCACGCCTTTGAATCAGCGGTGGACAAGATCAACCAAGAAGCCATCATCCCTGGACTGCGAGACCTCATCGGTCGATTTTCCAATGAATGCCAGACACCCTACCTGCCTTCTTCGGTCTCCTTTAACAAATTCGTGCTCGGAACTCTGACCTCATTCGAACTGGTTATCACCAAGGATGTAGAACGAGAATGTATCCGTTTTGAAGAGAAGCAGGGCCTTCTCGCCCCTCTTCTACTAGGCGAGATTTTCCCACTCAAAACTCCCGATTCAGCCCCAGTACTTAAGATGATCGACCAATTCGCAAACGATTACGAACATTTCAAAAACTCATCCTGGCAAATCCTGTAAACGATTGCCTTTGCAGGAGCAGGGTTCGTTGAATTTTTTTCTAAACACAGGGAGTGCAGCAGTCGCATAGAGAACCCAACACCTCTCTTTATCAGGAGCCCCTTTTTCTCGAGCTTCTTGATCGAGAGATCGCGAGGTCTCGAAGATACGCTCGGCCACTGTCACTCGTTATGGGTTGTAGTGTTCGAGGAGGGGCGCTCTCCCAGGAGCACCTTGACAACTGGTCACGACTGGCACGAGACGTGGATTTCGGGGCTTCTTTGCAAGACGGCTCGCGGTTGGTGATGGTTCTACCCGAAACAGATCGTGCCGGCGCCAGCGTTGTCGCAGAAAGATTTCGTCGGGCGTTTGGAAGCGAGCTTGCCGAGATGTCCGGCCAAGAATCGTTGGCGGGGCTGGGGGTCGTGAGTTACCCCCATCATGGGTCTACGTCGGAAGCGCTCCTGAGCTCCGCCGAGGACCTCATTAAAGACTCGACGGAACAGATTTCCGTCGGAAGTTTTACCAAGATTGCCCAGGGGGATAGATTTTGACTTGTTTCGCAAAGCTTGCTAGACTCTGGCGACTGCAGCGAAGCCTTGTTGCGGAGGAATCGGTTTGATGACGAACTATTACGCTATACTGGTGGCCTTCTTGGGAGGCTTCGGCCTCACCCTATGGGCGACGCCCCTAGTAAAGAATCTCGCAATCCGGGCCGGAGCCCTCGACCGCCCAGATGCCCGAAAAATTCACAGCACACCCATGCCCCTGTGGGGTGGCCTCGGAGTTTCCTTGTCGGCGACTCTCGCTTTTCTTGTGGCCCTTCTCGGGGTCTCGGGGCTCTCTATGTCGCTTCGTCAAGTTGACGGCGTCATAGCGATCATCTTCTGCTCTTTGTTTATCGTTGGCGTAGGAATGATCGATGACCGTTTCGGCATGGGAGCGAAAACGAAGCTCATGGCGCAGATCGGGCTGTCTCTCATCTTAATCGGCTCGGGCGTTCGCATCGACTTTTTCTCCCTTCCTTTTATGAACGGGGTCGTCTACTTGCAAGACTGGCAGTGCGTCGGCCTGAGCCTGCTTTGGCTGGTGGGAGTGACCAACGCGGTCAACCTCCTCGACGGCCTCGATGGCTTAGTGGCGGGCGTTGCCTGTGGCTCGGCGGTCATTTTGGCCGTGGTAGCAGCACTCAACGGACAATGGCTTCCGGTCCTCGCAATGGCGGCCTTGGCCGGCGCGGCGCTCGGCTTCCTGCGTTTTAACTTCAACCCCGCCCAGATCTTCATGGGCGACACCGGAAGCCTCTTCCTAGGAATCATGTTCGCAAGTTGGTCGCTGTTGGGCTACCTCAAGACCACCGCCACCGTTGCCCTCACCGTTCCAATCCTGCTCGTGATGGCCGTTCCATTGTTAGATACAAGCTTCGCCATTTTGCGCCGCGGTCTCGCTCGTCAGCCCATTTTCAAGCCAGACAAAGGACATCTTCACCACCGACTTTTGTCGACTGGAATGTCCCAGCGCCAAGCCGTAGTCACCATCTACGCGATCAATACCGCATTCGGTCTCGCCGGTCTCGCACTAGCCTGCGTCATCAATTAGTTTAGCGTTATGAATCAACCACTTCGTGTACTCACAGTATTCGGCACCCGCCCTGAAGCGATCAAGATGGCGCCAGTGGTGCTAGCCCTCCAGGCCCACCCTCAAACAGAGGTAGAGGTCGTGGTTACCGGCCAGCATCGCGAGATCCTTGACCAGGTACTGGAACTTTTCAAGATTCGGCCGGACGACGACCTCAAGATCATGCGCCCCCGCCAATCCCTCTATAGCATCACCTCCGGCACACTCGATGGGATGGCCTCCGTCCTAGAGAAGTCCACGGCCGAGGTGACCCTGGTTCAAGGAGATACCACGACAGCTTTCGCGGCCGGACTGGCCAGCTTTTACGCAAAGATTCCAGTCGGCCACATCGAGGCCGGTCTCCGTACCGACGATATCTACGAACCGTTTCCTGAAGAAATGAACCGACGTATCCTTTCCACCATCGCGAACCTCCACTTCGCACCGACTCAAGGATCGCTCGACAACCTTCTGGCGTGCGGCATCCCTCGCGAAAAAATTTACGTCACCGGCAACACCGTCGCCGACGCCCTCGTTCAGATCGCAAACGACCTGCCACCGGGACTTCCCCAAGGCCTCCTCGACCTTCCACCAGGAGCGCGTTTCGCGTTGGTGGAGACCCACCGCCGTGAAAACCTAGGAGAACCGATGCGCGACGTGTGTCGAGCCTTAAAGACCCTAGTTCAAGAGATCCCGGATTTCCACGTCGTCTTCAGCGTCCATCCTAATCCGGCCGTCCGAGAAGTCGTCTTCCCGGAACTCGAAGACATGGAGCGAATCCATCTTCTCGAGCCGGTGGACTACACTACCCTCATCACTTTGATCCGGGAATGCACCCTAATCCTTACCGACAGCGGCGGGATCCAAGAGGAAGCCCCATCCTTAGGAAAACCTGTGCTTGTTCTCCGCCGTCAGACGGAACGTCCGGAGGGCGTTGTAGCTGGGGTCGCCGAGCTGGTAGGGACCGATTACGACGCGATCGTCTCGCGCGCCAGGACCCTATGGACGGACCCGAACGCCTACCACTCTATGAGCCAAGTCGGCTCGCCCTACGGTGACGGAACGGCAGCACGCAGGACGGTGGATGCCCTGTTACATGAATTTCGCCAAGTGGGAGAACGACCGTCGGAGTTCCTCCCCGCAACCGTCGGAAAAGGCTAACATGCCCGATCAGTATGACGACGACGACGACCTTGAGGTAGATTCCGAAAGCGTTCGAGAAGAATCCGAACTCCGCGATCTTGAGTCCCGTCTCCAACGCATGAAGCAGCCTACCCAGGGAGATCGCGTTTTTGTGAAAGGGGTGGCTCTAGCCACCAGCATGGGCTTTGTACTGGCGGGCTGCCTAGGAGGCGGTTTTTTCGCCGGCGACTACTTGGCGAAACGATTTGACCAGCCCATCTTCTTGCTACTTGGAATTTTACTCGGATTGGTCATCGCATTTGTAGCTGTGAGCAAGCTCCTCGCCCCCTTCCTTTCCCAAGATGAATAATCGAACAGCTCTCCAACTCCTATCGTTTTTAGCGGGCACGGGACTCGGCTGGATCCACTTCCGAGTCTACCGCCACATGCTCGAAGCCATGATGGCAAAGCCAGAAACGAAAGGCTTCCGAAGATACGCGGTCATCGGAGGATTATTTCGACATGTTTTATCACTCGCGGCAGGAATTTGCATGGTCAGGGGAGCAGGTCTCGACCCGTTGGCCCTCTGTGGAGGTTTGCTCTTAGCAACAGTCCTCTACCGGGTATACGTCATAAGGCTGCGGCCTTCTCAAGGAGTATTGCAAAAATGAATTCGACGATTTACACGCTGCTCGCATCTGCGGCACATGGCGGAGGCTTCGGTTTTCACGAGAAAATCATCGTGGGGTCTACTGTGATCGTCGTTCTCGTCGTTATCTTCCTGGGAATCCTCGGCCGGAGCCAGATCGGGATTGTCCCTAAAGGCTGGGGCGCGGCGTTCGAACACGTTTTCGACTGGATTGAAAACATGGCGAGCGACATGATCGGACAGGGAGCCCGCCAGTACGTTCCGCTCCTGATGTCCTTCTTTCTGTTCATTCTCGCCTCCAACTGGAGCGGACTGCTACCTCTCCCCGTGATCACCTACGGAGCAACCCAGCAAACGGAGGGCTTGCAGCGACCTTCGGTCGACCAAGCAGTCGAGAGCGAGTTGCACTCTGAAAGCCTCGCTCCCAGCGAAGGCGGCCACGATGACGGGGAGAATCTGTTTTTCGAGCCACCTACGGCTTCGTACAACACTACCCTGGCTCTGGCGCTCATCTCCTTCTTTGCCTTCAACTGGTTCGGAATAAAGAAAAAGGTGTTCCCGCGATGGGGTGCTGAACACGGTAGCCATCATGAGGGTGACGACCACGCTCATCACTCTAGTGGCGGATTCATGGGAATCCTCGAATGGATCGGTCATTTCGCTCAGCCTACCCCGATGCTTTGGTCCTCCATGGAAGGCGCGCTGCGTTACATCCTGGTCCCGATGCTGGCGGTCCTGTTTATCTGCTTAAACATCGTGGAGGAACTAGCGCGTGTTCTCTCGCTCTCGCTGCGACTTTTTGGCAATATTTCGGGGGAGCACCAAGTTAAGGCCAGCCTACTGGGAGTCATGAGGGCTTTTCTTGGCCAGTCGCTGAGCGGGTTTCAAGCCGGCTCTATGATTCAAGGGCCTGGCTGGCTGGTGGTCAGCGGGTTGATTTTTGGTGCATCTCTTTTCGCGACGCTGCTGGGCGCTCTTGCCGGTTTCGTTCAAGCGATGGTATTCACAATGTTAAGCTTGGTCTATATCGCTCATGCGGTAGCCGACGACCATTGATAGTTTCAAAGAAGCCCTCGGGTTTCAAGTTTGTAAAGAATGGATCTCAAGGAGGAAGAAAACGATGAAAAGTCTATCTAGACATTTCTGGCGAGTAATTTGTGTTGCGATGGCGCTAGCCGCTCCGGCGATGGCCCAAAGCGGTGATGGTGTAGCGACAGGTTTCGCTTGGTTCGGTGCCGCTCTGGCCATCGGACTCGGAACCATTGGGCCCGGACTTGGTCTGGGCAACGGTGTTGGTAAAGCGATGGAGGCGATCGGTCGCAACCCTGAAGCCGAACCCAGGATCAAAAACAACATGATTGTGGGTCTCGCATTTATCGAAGCTCTCTCGATTTACGCATTGCTCATCGCCTTGCTGCTCGGAACAAAGGGCGCATAGTTTCTTCGCTTTTAGGAGTCGGGTATGGACGTCATTAAGTCTGTTCTGTCAAGTCTGCATTTTGAGTCCACAACCTTCCTTGTTCAGGTGGTCTTGTTCTTCGTGATGCATTACTCGCTAAAGTTTCTCGTCTATCAGCCGATAATCGAGATTCGTGAACGTCGTGACAGGAAGATGAATTCAAGCTTAGCTCTGGCGGAAGCCGCTACAGAGGAAGCTCGCAGTCTCAAGCAGGACTATGAAGAAAAAATCCGGGCCGCAAGAGCACTAGGTCAGTCTCAACTGTTGTCCGCTACGGAATCGGTGGAGGCGGAGCGATCTAGGCGCGTCGCCGCCGCCCGTGCGGACGCTGAGCTTTTATTGCGGGAGGCTCAGGCAACTGCTCAAGCCGCTCGTGAGAAAGCAGAGAGCACCATAGACGCGCAGTCTGAGGAAGTAGCCAAGGCTATCGCTTCTCGACTTCTCGAGTCTTCCATAGGGCGAGACGACAGTCGCGCTTTAATCACGAAAATTGGAGGAGGTTCCTGATGATGTCGATATCGATTGCTCAGTGGTTTGACTGGGCGGTTTCTGTCGTGAACTTTAGCATCATGTTCTTTCTCTTTCGGTTGGTCGTGATCGTTCCAATGGAACAAGCGGTCCGCCTTCGTGAACAGAGAGTCGTCTTGCGCCTCAAAGAGATCGAAGACATCCGGGTGGAAGCTGAAGCGAAAAAAGAGATTTTTCAGGCAAAATTTGGGGACGTAGAGGCTGCCCTCGCGGACATCAAAACGAGTTCTGAACGCTCATTGTCTCTCGCCAAATTGAAAATTGACGAGAAAGCAGCCTCTGAAGAGCGCTATGTTCTCGAAAAAGCCAAGGTGGAAGCCGAATCGATGGCTCGAGAAGTCGAGGTGGAGATTCGCACCAAAGTCGCAAGTCTCGCGGTGGAAAGAGCGGAAGCTCTTCTGATTTCGGCACTTGACGCGAAGGCGCAAAACGCCATCGTGGCTGCAGCCGTCAAGAAGGTGGGAGTCCTCAATGCTTCTTAGAGCTGTAGGTGTCCGGTACGCGGACGCTCTCTATCAGTTAGCAGACAAGGCTGGAGGTTCCACGCAGGTGGAATCGGATCTGTCCCTCGTTGTTGAAGCCGTGGGGTCTCACCAGGGTCTTCAGCACAGTCTCACATCGCCCACTGTGGCCGATGCGATCAAGCGTTCGGTCTTAGAGAAGGTCTTCAAGGGCCAGGTTTCCGATACGATACTGCGCTTTTTGTTTGTTCTGGTGGACAAAGGGCGTGTGGAGTATCTTGCCACGATTCTCGACGTTTTTCGTGAACGGTTGAGACAAGAACGTGGAGAAGTCGAGTGTCACGTGAGCTCAGCGAAAAAGCTGACTACGGATCTTCGAGCCAGTCTGGAGAAGAGCTTAGAGTCTTTTACCGGCAAGAAGATTAAGCTCACCGAAGAGGTCCAGCCCGATCTCGTCGCCGGAATGGTGATCGTGGTGGGCGACCGAGTGATCGACACAAGTTTTCGTCACCAGTTGAGCGAGATTGAAGACAAACTTTCTCGCATCGAGTGATTTTTAATGGAGGATGAACATGGCTATTCGATCTGAGGAGATCAGCGATATTCTCGTAAAGGAGATCGAAGGTTACGATCCTGAGGTCAAGGACCTCCCTTACGGTACCGTCGTACAAGTGGGCGACAGCATCGCTACGGTCTATGGCTTGCGAAACGCACGCGCTGGAGAATTGCTCTCGTTCGCGAGCGGAGAACTCGGCATCGCGATGAACCTTGAAGAGGACGTCATCGGCGTCGTTATCATGGGCGACGATTCGAACATCAAGGAAGGTGATCGCGTCGAAAGTACCGGCAAAATCGTGGAGGTTCCCGTCGGGGAAGCCATGCTCGGTCGAGTCGTGAATGCTCTCGGCGAGCCGATCGACGGCCGCGGACCCATCACCACCACCGAGTCGCGAACCATTGAGTTCACGGCTCCCACTGTTCCCGAACGAGAAGGGGTTCACGAGCCGCTACAGACAGGCATCAAGGCCGTCGATGCTCTTATTCCTATCGGTCGGGGACAGCGTGAATTGATCATCGGTGACCGTCAAACCGGTAAGACCGCCATCGCGGTTGACGCCATCATCAACCAACGTGACACCGACGTGTTGTGCGTGTACGTCGCTATTGGTCAGAAGGCGAACACCGTGGCTGCCCTGGTGGACAACCTCCGGGAGGCCAATGCTCTCGATGGCAAGACCGTTGTCATTGCCGCGAACGCCAACGAGGCTCCCTCCCTTTTGTACTTGGCACCTTATACCGGATGCGCCATCGCTGAACAGATGATGTACTCCGGTAAGCACGTCCTCATCGTTTATGACGACCTGACCAAGCACGCCAAAGCTTATCGCGAGATTTCGCTACTGCTTCGACGCCCTCCGGGCCGTGAAGCGTATCCGGGCGACGTGTTCTTCCTGCACTCTCGCTTGTTGGAACGCGCAGCGAAACTCTCCGACGCCCTAGGCTCCGGTTCCATGACGGCACTGCCTATCATCGAAACACAATTGGGTGACGTGTCGGCTTATATTCCGACCAACGTGATCTCGATTACCGACGGGCAGATCTTCTTGGATACCGACCTCTTCTATCAGGGAACACGTCCCGCGGTAGATGTCGGTATCTCGGTCTCGCGAGTGGGAGGGGCTGCTCAGGTCAAAGCCATGAAAACCGTAGCCGGTCCGCTGCGTCTCGACTTAGCTCAGTACCGGGCCTTGGCGGCCTACGCCAAGCTTTCGGCGGACGAATTGGACAAAGCGAGTCGGGATCAGTTGGCTCGAGGCGCTCGAATCGTCGAAGTTCTCAAGCAACGTCAGTTCGAAGTCATGACCGTCGAGAAGCAAGTCTCGATTTTGTATGCTGCGACCAAAGGCCACCTCGATGATATCCCGGTGGAAGACGTCAAGCGCTTCGAGGTTGGCTTCCACGATTACGTTACAGCCAATCACCCCACTATCCACACCCAACTCAAGGAGAAGAAAGCTATCGACGGCGAAGTCGAGGGCATGCTCCAAGAGGCCATCAAGTCGTACAAAGAGGAGTTCGGGTCCTCCACGGAGGCTTAGGAGTCTATATCGATGTCGAGTCTTAGAGACATAAAGAACCGGATCAAATCCGTTCGCAACATCCAGCAGATCACCAAAGCCATGAAAATGGTCGCGGCGGCGCGGATCCGGAAAGCCGAGGATCAGCTGAAGGCGGCTCGGCCATATGCCGAAAAGCTCAAGGAAGTTGTGTTCGAGTTGACCGCGGGCATGGACGAAGTGATGCATCCCTTGATGGAGGTTCGCCCCGTCAAGAATGTCGCCATTCTCGTGGTGTCATCGGACAAAGGTTTGTGCGGCGGCTACAACAACAATCTCTTGAAGCTCGCTTGGAAAGAGATCCACGATAAGCCCCCAGAGCGACTCATCGCTGTGGGGAGCAAAGTCAACAAATATCTTGCTCGACGGCGCTACAAGCCAACCATCTCAAAGATCAATTGGGTCCCAGAGTTCGAATTGGCTCAAGAGTATGCGTTACTCTTGTCTGATTGGTTTATCGCCGGTGAAGTAGACCAAGTTGTCGTTTATTACACTCAAGCCATTTCGGCAATGACTCAGGAGCCCGTTCGCGAAGTGATTCTCCCTCTCGAAAAAGAGGGCGGCGTCGACGAATTGGGATCCATCCCTTATGACTTTGAGCCTTCTGCGGAAGTTGCCTTGGAGATTCTGTTGCCCCGCTACTTGCGCAACGTGATTTTCAAGGTACTGATGGAGTCTAAAGTCTCCGAGTTGGCGGCGCGCCTCAAATCGATGAGCGCCGCTACCGACAACGCAGACGAACTGGCGGGCAAATTGACCCTACAGTTCTTCCGACTTCGCCAAGAGGCGATCACCAACGAAATTCTAGAAATTTCGAGCGGCGCGGAAGCCTTAGCGGCTTCTGGCTAACCGAGTAGATACAAGTTTTTGAATCAATTTGAAGATTGGAAACGAGACCGCGCTACGGTCGGTCTCGCGAGGAGGAATGATGGCAGCAGGTAATGGCGAGATTGTCCAAATTTTAGGGTCCGTGGTGGATATCGAATTTCCCCCGGGAAACTTGCCCAAGCTTTACAGCGCGGTGCGTTTGAAGCGAGAAGTCTTTCGTTCGTACGCGGAGGCTGACATCCCCGAAGCCGACCGATGGCTCACCTTCGAGGTGATGAGCGAACTCGGGAACAACCGTGTGCGTTGCTTGGCTATGGGTACCACCGATGGACTGCGACGAGGCATGGAGTGCGTCGATACCGGCGCACCTATTACAGTGCCTGTAGGCCGCGAGACCTTGGGCCGTATGTTCAACGTTCTCGGCGAAGTGATCGACGGCGGTGAGAAGATTGATGTCAAACAACGCTATCCGATCCATCGTCCGGCTCCTGCCTTCTCCGAACAGAGTGCAACGCAGGAAGTCAACGAAACAGGTATCAAAGTCATTGATTTGCTGGCTCCTTACTCCAAAGGCGGTAAGACCGGACTCTTTGGTGGTGCCGGAGTGGGTAAAACTGTTCTCATTCAAGAGTTGATTCACAACATCGCGAAGGAACACGGTGGTTTCTCAGTGTTCGCTGGCGTGGGCGAACGGACTCGCGAAGGTAACGACCTTTGGGTCGAAATGAAAGACTCGGGTGTTATCAAAAACACCGCGCTCGTGTTCGGACAGATGGACGAGCCCCCTGGAGTACGATTCCGTATCGCTTTCACCGGGGTCACCATGGCGGAATACTTCCGTGATGTCGAAGGCCAGGACGTCCTTCTGTTTGTAGACAACATTTTCCGATTCGTTCTAGCTGGTTCGGAAGTCTCGGCGCTACTGGGCCGTATGCCCTCTGCTGTAGGTTACCAACCGACGCTCTCGACGGAGATGGGTCAACTCGAAGAGCGGATCACCTCCACGAGCAAAGGTTCCATCACAGCGGTACAAGCCATTTACGTCCCCGCCGATGACATCACCGACCCCGCTGTGGCCACGACCTTTACTCACTTGGACGCGACGACCGTGTTGTCTCGTTCGATTTCCGAGATGGGAATCTATCCGGCCGTGGATCCCCTCGCTTCCACTTCCCGACTGCTCGAGCCCCGATTTATCGGAGACGAGCATTACGGCGTGGCTCGGGGAGTTCAGGAAACCTTGCAGAGATACAACGATCTGCAAGACATCATCGCCATCTTGGGTGTGGAAGAGCTTTCCGAAGACGACCGCATCGTCGTTGGACGCGCTCGAAGACTACAACGCTTTCTCTCACAACCGTTCAACGTGGCTGAAATCTTCACCGGCCGTCCTGGGAAATACGTTCCTCTGGCCGAAACCATCAAGGCTTTCAAAGAGGTGGTGGAAGGCAAACTCGACCATCTGCCCGAGCAGGCGTTCTACATGTGCGGCGGTCTCGAGGAACTTCTAGAGAACGCCCAAAAACTCGGCTACGAAGTCGGCGTCTAAGTAAGGGAATTTCGTGTACAGTAAAGACTTCACCGTCGAAATAGTGACCCCGGTTGAAACCAAATTCCAAGGAACGGTTCAGGAGGTCATCTTGCCCGGTATCGCGGGCGAGATGGCAGTTTTGGGTGGACACGCTCCTTTATTGACCATGTTACGACCGGGCGTCACGGTCGCGGTGAACGGGGCGGAAAGAACCCTCCTCTCCACCGGGGAGGGTTTCGCCACCATCGCCGAAAATCGCGTCGTCTGCCTGGTGGATTTCGCCCTCTCAGTCAGCGATCTGGATTTCCCAAAATTGCGAGAAGAACTCGCCGAAGTCTCGGCGGCCCTCGCCAAATCGCCCAGTGACGCGGCCCTGCGCACCCAAAAGACTCTCTTAGAATCGAAGCTCAAAGCTGAAAGCCACGGCAGTTAGAGCCATGGCCAGAATTCTCGTTAAAGGCCCCACTCCCCTCAAGGGCACCATCAAAGCCAGTGGGGCGAAGAACGCTTGTCTGCCGATCCTAGCCGCCTCGATTCTCGCTCAGGGCGAAGTACGCCTCAAGCGGGTTCCCGATATCAGCGATGTGCACACCATGCTCGGTATCCTGAAAGCTATGGGCGTTAAGGTGAACTGGGTCGGTGACGAAGAGGTCATTCTGGACACAACCAAGGTGACCACTTCAGCGCCCGACGAACTGGTTCGCCAGATGAACGCTAGTTTCGATTTAGCGGGCCCCCTTCTCGCGTGCTACGGCGAAGCCCACATCTCTTTGCCGGGGGGTTGCCGTCTAGGCCCCCGTCCTGTCGACCTTCATCTCACGGGATTTCGAAAACTCGGCGCCACGGTAAGCACTGAACGAGGGGCCGTTCACGCCACCGCCGACAAACTCATAGGCGCTCGTATCGCGTTTCCCAAAGTTTCCGTGGGCGCTACGAAAAACTGCTTAATGGCTTCTGTTTTAGCAGAGGGCGAAACCGTTTTGGAAAACTGTGCTATGGAACCGGAGATCGTCGACCTAGCCGATTTCTTAGTGGCCATGGGTGCCAAGATCCAAGGCCAAGGAACATCCGTACTGAAAGTCACGGGCGTCGAAAAGCTTCACGGCGTGGAGTACGCAGTGCTCCCCGACCGCATCGAGACCGGCACCTTCTTGATCGCCGCGGTGATGACGGGCGGAGACGTCACGGTCGCCGACTGCCGCCCAGCAGACCTTGAGGCACTGATTCAGGTTCTCAGAGACGCGGGCCAGACTGTCGATGTTGGGACCGACAGCATTCGTGTCCGAGGCGTCAGCCCGATTCGCCC
>JBBKWP010000307.1:0-10378 GCA_037968995.1 Candidatus Xenobia bacterium | reverse complement strand
TCTCGACTGTCAATTCCCAGAATCTGAGCCGCGTAGTGCACGCATGAAGAACAACCGAACTGCTTGTAGCCTTTATTTTCGTGGAGAGCCAACAAACACCGGCCCAGTAAAAGACGTAGTGAGGTTAAAGAGCCTGAAGCCCGGGTCGCCAGTTCATGAATGTGGGCCGTGCCCAGGCCCAACAAGGTATCAATACGCCAGAAAAGTGGTTGTGAAGTCATGTATTCCATACCCTAATTTTATCGCAGACGACCCACCCAAGTCAAAATCGCGACAATCAAAAAACGGCTTAACCAAGCCGTTTTTCTAGGGCCTGAGAGATGAATTCCGACACCCAAAACAGTTCCGACGAATTTCGTTTCAGGCATGGCTAACGAAGTCCCTAGCGCGCTGTCTGAGGCTCCCTGTCGCGAAGAATCATGGTCACACTCCGAGTCGCGATGATCTCAAGAACACCCAAGAAAACATCAAAAACTTAGAGCCAAATTCCGCCCGACGCGCTAGGTCGACCCATCGGAAACGACCCACCTGGGTCGTTTTGGGACTCAATATCATGCAGGAGGTTGCCCTGACCAAAATAGCCCCCAATGCCGCTCCGCTCTCTCAATGACCGCTTGAGCCGGCAGCCAAAAGGACCCTGGGTTTCGACCTACGAGGGTCCTTTTGGCGTTGAGGCGGCGACATCCAACGAACGGCCGACATCTCACCAGCCACGCGGCTCCTTTCGGCGTTACGGGGGGCGGCGATGGTTCGACGGGAACCTTCTGACGCTTCCCCCAGAACGCGACGAGCAGCTACTCCCGATCCCAATTCCAAACCGTGTGGCGACCACACTTGTCGCAGGGAATCTGAGAAAGGCCTTCATAAGCTTGCATAGGTCCTGAAATTTGATTCCAGTTCACGGGGCTCCCGTTCGGATTCAGCCCGCGGCGGTCCGTCCAGGGTTTTCCCGTGTCGGGACCGCGGTTGGAGTCGGACCGTGGCCCGGTGGTCGCTGTGGGCCTCCTAACATCTTTCCTAGCCCTAAGCCAGTCGTTCTATAGAATCGAAGGCCACTCAGGTGGAACTTTCGATTCTGAACCCTTCAAAGTTCAGCTCGGAACTTGTCCAAGGTGAAGCGCAAAGAACCAAAATTGAGGGAAGCGTCGCTCGTCACCAATAGCGTATGGTGAGGGTCCAGGACCTGTAAAACAACCACGCCCTCTTGACACTCGAGAACCCAAGATTTGGCCTGGTCGGGATAGGCGTCAAGGAAATCCAGGGCTTCAACAACCCAATCGCGCAGCTGTTCAGGCGAGGTGTCGCAAAGATTGGAAAGGTGCTTGAGGACGCCCGCATCTCGCGAAATGAGGGTGACCGTCGAGATCCCTCGGACTCGACCGAGGCCCTCAAGGGCAGCGACCCATTTGGGAGATAAACTGACTCGGCGCTCCAGAGCTTGAATGCGCTGCAGGCGATTCTCTAAACGGCGCAGCCTCTTCTCAGCCTCTAAGGCAAAGTATGCCAGCGCGGGTTGGCCGGGCACAAGGGCGGCCTTTCTTTGGAGTTCTTCAACCAGCACCCTGGCGAGACTCTTCTCCACCAGCAGTCGATCTCGAGTCTCCACAATGGCCGATAGGCTGGGTGGGGGACCAATTCTTTCGGCCAACTCCCTAGGCAACGGAAATCCTTGAAGTTCTTCCAGAACCAAGCGGGCTTGGACACTGTCCGGGTCGAGGTCCAAGAGCTTCTCGACCTCGATCAAGGTCTGTCGAGGGTGCCCGTGCTTGGCATAAATCTCCGCCAGGGCCAGGTGGACATCAGCAAGTTGACAGCGCGAAGCAACGTCCTGATAGATCACCAGCGCCTCAAGATCTTGGCCCTGATTTCGATGGGCTTCGGCCAGGGCCAAAGCGGTCATAATGTTCTCTGGAGTCTCCTCGAACATGGCTCGAAGTCTCTCGATTTTACTCTCTATTGTCGTTTTCTGACTCATTATTAGCATCCCAAGCCCCCTTGCTAAGCGATAACGGACGGATTGTCCCTCTCCCTATTATGCTTCGTGAAGTCACCAGACTCGCCTGTAGGACGAATGGACTGAACCTGGGCAGAACCGGTTGGTACATGACACTGGTGGCCTCGGCTTTTCGTCGGCCAGAAAATTTCCGAGTCCTTTCAGCGAACCGGTGTAGGCTTAGGTCCATGTCTACGATAACGTCCGTCAATAGAGTCGAATTCGTACGCCGCTTTGTGGAGACACGGGTGTCCGTAAAGGATGGCGAACTGGGTGTGGATATAGCGCCATCCTCAGATTCGGTGACTCTCGGGCCGACGGACTCGACATCTCTGCCCTCGGCCTTAAAATTAGCCGACAGGGTCACCGAATGGAGCGCCTTCGGTGCTCTTCCGGTGATGATATCCGCGGCCATCTTGAAATCGATGATGGGGGAGGAGGCTGCGCCGTTCTCTCCCGTGGAGAGACCGCCGACTCAACAAGAAGGTCCCGAAGCCGGTCAAGAGATTTCTCGTCAGAATCGTGTGTTGAGCCGACTGAATGAAGTCAGCGAACCTCACGTTGCTGAGTTCATCGTCAGCCCTCAGGTGGGTCCAGCCTCCGCTGTCGAAGACCGGATCTGGGTCAATCCAGACCTGGCCGCCGAAGCGTTCCCCACTGACTCCTTGCTCGCATTCGCCTTAGCTCACGAGAAAAGCCATTTGAGCCAGGGAGACACCACCTGGGAACCCACCGCGACCGGGCTGTTGTGGGAAGAACTTGTTAATGCCGAGGAGATTGCCCAACGGAGCGGCGACTCGGCGTCGACTCAGCGCCTCGAACTCGCTATCGCGAATCTGGAGAAGTCCTTTTTGGCGAATGCCCAAGTCAACGAAATCGACGCGGACGTTGGTGCCGTAAGCCTTCTGAGTAAAGCCGGGTACGATCGCCGCCCAGGACTGGCGTTTTTGTACAACACCGCCGGTGACGAGCATCATCTTGCAGGCCCAGAGAGGCTCAATGTTCTGAGAGCCCGTCTAGAGGGAACGGACCTTGCCATCAGCGATGCAGAGCTGAGTTCCGCTCTCAATTCATAGTGGGCGGCCATCATTAGTACGCCCCGAGTACGCCCCTCATCCCTTGGAGTCTAGGCCACCAACCGCCAGTTCGACGCCGGCGTCGTGGCCGCTATCGCGCGTGGTGTCGCTCTCTCTAGTGAACATACTCGGCGAAAACAGCGTCCGAACTCTCATCGTACCAGTCGCTGCCTTCACTGAAATCCTGGTCCCAAGACTCGTCGCTCTCTTCTTGGGACATCAACTGGTTTTGGAAGAAATTGACAAACGACGGGAAGAGCGAGGTGAAGAATGACGGGAATGCTGCCTCCTCGAACGTGTCCGAGCACGAGCACTCGCACAGTCCGTCTTCTTGGTCGAAGCTCTCTTCCTCCGTTGCTTCAACTTCCATTCCGGCTTCTTCTTTGCTGGGAAGTGTCAACTCTTGCCCGGGATGGATGAGGTTGGGGTTGCGAAGTCCGTTGGTGGCGGCGATGGTATCGAACATGTTTTGACCGTTCTCGTCCTTTTTGAGCATCTCTTCTAGAGAGTAACCTCGCTGGAGAAGAAGCTGGCTGAGGGTGTCGCCGGAGGCCACTTTGACAGTTCCTCCGCAGGTCTGTGCCGGGGCCGACTGAACCGATTTGCTCGACAACTCGACAGTGTCGACTTGCTGGCATTCAGGTGATTTCAGTGTGGAAGCGACCCATTGACCTCGGTTGAAAGGAAAGCCGGCCGCCGAGGTATCGAGAGTGTGGGTTCTGCCGATGGTGCTGCTGGGTGAGATATTCAAAAGAGTATTCATTGTTCGATTCCTTCTTGGCCCTCGTTCTGGAGGACTTGGTTGATGTTCTATAAGCATCATCGCAGGCTGCTGTTTAACAGCTGTTATTCACTAAGATGTCAAAGCGGCGTCATTTAAGATAGAATCCCCCAATGAAAAAGATGGTAGCGGCGTTCATACTATATTTCGGCATCTGCCAAGGCCGAGTCGGCGCGGAACCCTCCGTTTTGGTCGATGGTCGGGTGAACGACTTGAACCCAAAGGTGTATGAGGCCCTGATAAAGATCGATGAGGCTACAAAGGGGAGCGGAGTCTTAACCACTTCGGCCGCTCAGTTCTTGTGTGAGGAAATTAACGCGGACCAACAGATCGATACCGCCGAAACGGACCTGTTGGTCGAGATGACGGTGGATAGGTCCCGCCTGGTTCGGATTTCTAAGAAGAACGCGCCCACGGAAACGGTCACTTTTGGAACCGCCTTTGGAACTTCCCGGCAAGTGCTGCGCGATCTGCTTCTGCCCCAGAAGACCTTGGACAGTTTGCTGGCCACCGGTGCGCAGGGGTGGCGACAATTGGCTTTCCTGTCAGAGCGGTCGCCTGCTGACGCCGCTGCGGTGCAAACGCATCTGCAGCAGTACATAACAGCCCTCTGGGGTCAGAGCAACCTGGACAATAAGTATCAACCTCTTCGGGGCTTTATCAAGCAAGCCGATACTGATCTACAGACCCTGCCCGAAGCCCCCCACAGGCAAGCTCAGGCCGTGCTGTATCAAGCCCTTGTCCAAGCGGACGCCCAATTAGGAGACGTCATTCCCAACGTCTTCTACAGTTGGCTGAAATAGTCGGTGGCCAAGTTCGATTTCGGATGTGAACAAAACCTTCGGGCAAGTTAACTTTTTGGGTATCCACTCGTCGGGTCGTGCTTCCTATCGAAGGGTGAGTCCGTTGAAGTTCGAACAGAATGACAATGGACTCTGAACTGCCAGAGCGCGACCATTTGGACTTGCTGTTGAGGGTGAACTCGGTTCTCAGCTCCACTTTGGGTCTAGAGCAGGCGCTCGACCAACTGATCGCCCAGGTGATCGAAGCATTGGGCGCCGAGCGAGGCTTTGTGGTCTTGCCCCGTGATGGTGAATGGGTGGCCGTAGCCACTCATTTCATGCCGTCACAAGAGGGGCTCAAAAATCTCAGCTTCAGCCGGACTGTGGTCGAGCAGGTGGTCGGGCTTGGTCAGCCCCTGTTGACGCTCGATGCTATCGACACCGAGCAATTCTACGCGCCCAGTGTGACGTTGCAGGGCATTCGTTCCATCTTGTGTACGCCGTTGCGCTGGGGAGACAAGGTCCGGGGAGCCGTGTATGTCGATCATAAAATCAAGACGGGGGCATTCACCCAGGCCCAGATGAGACTGCTTGGAGCGATCTCTGACCAGGCCTCTCGCAGCCTTGAGAACGCCGCGCTCTATGATGAGCTTCAGCGCGTCCATCGCGAGAATCTCACACGGGTGCCGGCCGAAAGCCAGGCGGGAGGCATCACCTTGGATTTCGCATTGAGTTCGCTGGGAGACCCCGAGGCGACTCAACGTTGGTCACGCGCCATTCAAGAGTTGCGCCCGCGGGTGGTGTCGGACGAACCAAAAGCTAGAGCGTGCGTGCAGATATCACTGCTCGGGCCACTGCGCGTAATGGTCGCGGAAAAATCTGTTCCGAAATGGTCCAGTCGAAAAGACCGCTCGATTTTTTGTTATCTGGCGACACAGGTGGGTCGAGAGGTTCACGAAGAGACCTTGATGGAACTGTTCTGGCCCAGCAAAGAGCCGGACAAGGCCAGACACTCACTCCACAACAGCGTGACGCAGATTCGGAAATGTTTGGGAGAGCAAGCCCGAGACGTCGTGCAGCGGCGCTTTGACGGTTATATCTTGTCGCAAGACTGTTGGACAGACTTAGTGGAGTTTGAGTCTTTCTTCGAATCCGCTCGACGGGCGGTGCGTAGGGGAGAAAAAGATGCCGCTGTCGCGGACTTTCAGCGGGCGGAGAGTCTGGTGCGCGGAGAATTCTTGGAGGGGATGCTAGAAGATTGGTTGTTGGAGCATCGTGCCCAACTCGCGCTCCAATCCGTCGAGTGCCGTACCTTTCTGGCCGACGACTTTCAGAGTCGCGGTAAGCACCTGTTGGCCCTAGAAATCTGGCAACGTGTGCTGCGTCACGACAACTGTAGCGAGGACGCCTATCGCGGTACACTCGTGGCCCTTCGAGAGTTAGGCCGTCGAACAGAGGCGGCCCGAGTTTATGAGGTCTGCCTCCAGGCTTATCGCGAGGAGTTGGACATCGAGCCGCCTGAAGGTTTATCGAAGCTGATGGATTTTTGAGTCAGGTTTGAGCGACCGTTGCTATTCTATGGGTGTACGAATCTAGAGGCTCAAAAAGGTAGCGAACCAACTTGGGCTCCACGAAGGAAGTGACCTGATGAATCCCACACTCCAGATGACGGCTTACCGTCCGGCGGTCTGCAGCGATCGAGAAACCACTCTCCAACTTCTGCTGAGGATCACCGCACCCGTCGGCAACCGTCGTTCCCACCGTCCCGCCCTCAACATCGGCATCGCCCTCGACCGGTCAGGATCTATGGGCGGTGCTCCCCTCGAGCAGGCCAAAGACGCGGCGTCCCTCTTGGTGCGACAACTGGTGCCGGACGACCGAGTGAGCATCGTCGCTTTCGACGATGTCACAGAAGTTTCGACGCCTTGTTTGACCGTCGGTTCCCAAGCTGACACCATTCTGAAACGACTGAGTCAGATCGGAGCCAGAGGGTCCACAGCCCTCTATCAAGGATGGCTCGATAGCTGTCATCAGGTCCAGCGAGGAGTCGAGCCGACACGATTGAGCCGCGTCCTGGTCCTCTCAGACGGCCAGGCCAATGTTGGCCTCACCGAGCCTAGCCGAATTGCTACGCAGGTGGCCGATTGGCAAAGGCAAGGGATCAGTACCAGCACAGTGGGGCTGGGCCTTCATTACAATGAGGACTTGCTCTCGGCCATGGCCACGGCGGGTAGTGGAAACTTTTACCACGTAGAGTCTCCAGCGGAGCTCGAGGCCTACTTCGCGCTCGAGCTTCAGGGACTTTGTCAAACCACAGGTCGTGATGCGACGCTTCGGTTGGACTGTCGGTCCGGCGTCGAACTTCTTAGGGTCTACAACCCACTCAAAAAGAATTCCCGATCAGAGTGGCTACTCGCCGACCTCGTTCAAGGGCATCCCCTAGAAGTTGTGCTGGAGCTCCGGGTTCCGGCTCAGACGAGTAGCGTTGATCTCTGTCGCTTTCACTTCGAGTGGACCGACCTCGAGAGCGGCGAGCGTCGGGCGTGCGAGCAGGGCTGTCGTTTGCCCGTGGTGCCCTTTGGACAGTTGGATGAGTTTTGCCTCAACACTGAAGTGATGCAGAAGCGAGCCATTCAGATCGTCGCAAAAGCCCTCCACGCGGCGGTCCAACAGATCGATAACAACGATACAGAGGCCGCCAAACTCACTCTTCGTCAGGGACTGGAAACTCTCAAGGAGGCAGGTTCGTCTCCAGAGATCATCGAGAACACCAAGAATTTGGAGAAGCTCTTGTCGGAATTGGATGGCGGCTCTCAGACATCGGTGCGCAAAGGGGCCGTCAGTTCCGCGAGTTCCATTTCGATGAGCGGTTTCAGCAGCGTCGTCATCTCAGGGGGATTTCGAGAGTTTTTGGCTCTGCCGGAACAAGAGCGAACTCCTGAGAAGCTGGCCGAGCTGACGGGAATGGGTTCCGGGGGAAAATAAAAACCGAACTGAGACTTTCTTTTCTGGCGCCCTGACGGATTCTGTGCCGATTCGAAGTCGCATAACCGCGGCGGTCTTGGCCTTATTCTTGGGAGGCCTCGGTTTTCACAAGTTCTACATCGGCCGCAGTGGAGCCGGCCTTCTGTATCTCCTTTTCTTCTGGACCTTGATACCGATGGTGGTTGGGTTCCTGGAGGGCATCAGTTACATCAGTTACCGATCCGATGAAGAGTTCACCCATCGCGTTTGCGCTTAAGGTTTAGAAGGATGCTTTCGCCCAACTCCCTCGGGGCGGAAGGCATAGCGATACCGTCAGCGTATCCCAACGCGACGAGCCCCTTTTGAGCCAAAAGGAGTTCGAGAACGGTTTCTGGAGGGCCCTGAAAGGATGACCCAAGCCGGCAGTCTCTCTGCTCGGTCCGGCTTCGTTGGAGTGCGAGGCGCGCGAGAGAATAACCTCAAGAACATCTCTTTAGAGATCCCCCGCGACGCTTTGGTGGTGTTCACCGGTGTTTCAGGGTCTGGCAAATCGTCGCTTGCGTTTGGCACCCTATACGCCGAGGCGCAGCGCCGATACTTGGAGTCCGTGTCGCCCTACGCCCGGAGACTCTTTCACCAGATGTCCGTGCCGGAAGTCGATTTCATTGAGGGTCTGCCGCCCGCTGTCGCTCTACAACAGCAACGCGGCTCTCCAACCACGCGCTCGTCCGTGGGAAGCGTGACAACACTATCCAACCTGCTGAGAATGCTCTACTCGAGGGCGGGAGACTATCCCACCGGCCAAAACTTGCTGTACGCGGAGTCCTTTTCGTCCAACACCCCGGAAGGAGCTTGCCCAGCCTGCCACGGCGTGGGCCGCATCTATGAGGTGACCGAGTTGTCGATGGTGCCCGATGACACTTTGTCCATACGCGAGCGGGCCATCGCCGCCTGGCCCACCGCATGGGGAGGGCAGAACCAGCGGGACATCTTGATCTCTATGGGCTATGACGTTGATTGTCCCTGGCGCGACCTTCCCCAAAAGCAACGGGACTGGATTCTGTTCACCGACGAACAGCCAGTGGTGCCCGTCTATCCTGGTTTGACGCCGGCCCAAACGCGCGACGCCATCCGTCGCAAGAAGTCGCCTGACTATATGGGCACCTTCAGCAGCGCCCGACGCCACGTTTTTCATACCTGGGCGAAATCGCAGAGCGCCATGATGAAGAAGCGCGTACAGCAGTTTATGCTGGCCACGGAATGTCCCACCTGCCAAGGGAAGCGGTTACGAACTGAGTCGCTCTCCGTAACCTTTGGTGGGCACGATATCGCCACCATTTCCGCCCTCCCCCTCAAGCGACTGGCCCAGATGCTGAGTCCCGAGGCGCAGGCGGTGGGGAGTTCCAGTAAGAAGTCACCAGAGCAGGCCATCGTGACTCAGCGCATCACCGCCGATCTGTTCGCCAGGCTTCAGGTCCTGCTGGACCTCGGCCTGGGCTACCTAGCGCTCGACCGCGGCACGCCTACGCTCTCGCCGGGAGAGCACCAGCGCCTGCGTTTGGCGACTCAACTTTACTCCAATCTCTTTGGCGTGGTGTACGTCTTGGACGAGCCGTCCGCCGGACTGCACCCGGCCGACACCGAGGCTCTGCTGTCGGCCCTCGATGGTCTGAAGTCCGCCGGAAATTCGCTGTTCGTGGTCGAACATGACCTCGACTTGATCCGTCACGCCGATTGGTTGGTGGACGTCGGTCCAGAGGCCGGAGAGAGGGGAGGGGAGGTGCTCTACAGTGGACCTCCTCAAGGGCTCAAGGACGTCGAGAAGTCCCACACCCGGCGCTACCTCTTTCCCTTGGAGCATCCGATTCACCGCGACCCCCGCGTACCCAAAGGCTGGCTCCGGGTGGAAGGAATAACGCGTAATAATCTCCAGGACCTAGACGCTGCTTTCCCCTTGGGAGTGTTCACCAGCGTCACTGGGGTGTCCGGCTGTGGCAAGTCTAGTCTCGTCAGCCAAGCCCTGGTGGATCTAGTCGCCGCGCGGCTCGGTCAGACCTTGGAACCCTTGGGCGACGAGGACGAACTTGAGTCTGCACCCAGAAAGTGTAGTGGGGGTCGTATTGTTGAGGGCATGGAGGCGATCCGACGACTGGTCAGAGTGGATCAGAAGCCGATAGGGCGCACCCCGCGCTCGAACCTGGCCACCTATACGGGGCTGTTCGACCACGTCCGTAAGCTTTTTTCCTCCACTCCCATGGCTCGTAAGCGACGTTACGACGCCGGACGCTTCTCGTTCAACGTGGCCAAGGGACGTTGCGAGCACTGTCGAGGCGAGGGTTTCGTCACCGTTGAACTGCTTTTTCTGCCCAGCGTTTACGCGCCTTGTCCCGTCTGTGGCGGGGCCAGATATAACCAGAAGACGCTTGAGGTCATCTACCGCGGGAAGAACATCGCCCAGGTTCTGCACTTAACGGTGGATGCAGCGTTGGAGTTTTTCGCCCCAGAGGCGCCCCTGCAGCGGACGCTGTTGGTCTTAAGAGATGTGGGTCTGGGCTACTTGCGATTGGGTCAACCCGCCACCGAACTTTCCGGCGGTGAAGCTCAGAGGGTGAAACTGGCCACCGAATTGCAGCGGATAACGACCGGCAACAGTCTGTACGTGCTCGACGAGCCCACCACGGGCCTTCACCCCAGCGACGTGGAGCGATTGCTGGCTCAACTGCACGGGCTCGTGGATGTGGGCAATACCGTGATCGTCGTCGAGCACGAGATGCGAGTGGTG
>JBBKWP010000306.1:0-43749 GCA_037968995.1 Candidatus Xenobia bacterium | reverse complement strand
CGCCGCTGTGGTTAGAACAACCACCACAGACAGACACGTCAGAGCCCAGGCTCGAGGAATGGGACGTCTGGCCGGACGCTTGGCCCCTGGATTGGAGGTTGGCGAGGGAATAGCTAGGTTTGTTGAACTGCAGAACGACCCCAACCTGACCCCGGAGCAGCGCGACCGCGAGATAGCCAAGGTCTTCACGGGAACAACCGCCTCGTTGGTTTGTGGGGCGGGAGGCACCATGGTAGGCGCCACCATCGGCTCTTTTCTCGGCCCCGCCGGCACGATTATTGGAGGACTTATCGGCGGCGCTGTCGCCAGCGCGACGTGCAAGGCCGGGGGGGAGTCGCTCGTCGATCATCTCCCTAGCGGCGGGGCGGGAGATTTGCCCCGATTCGCGTCGCATTAAAGCAGATGTCCTTCGATCCACAGCAAACTGGGTCCCCTCTTTGCTTTCAAGTCGGACCGGCTGGCGTCCGCCAAAGACGGCAATGGAGAAGGGCACCTCGAGAAAGTTGGTCTCATTGACACCCGACATTGGGATGCGCGAAGGCGAGGAAAGAAAAGCTCTTCTATGGTCACGAGGAGCGGGCGCCGGGCTCGAATCCTTAGAAAGGCTGAACGGAATAGAGAAAAGAGCGCTCCCGATTTCGGTCGGGGGCTCTTTTTAAATATGGCTGGGGGAGCCACGAAGTGTTCCGAAGTTCAAGGCTCGGGCTGTAACGGAGTCGCCCTCAACAAAACGAAGGAGCCGGACGTGTGTCCGGCTCCTGGGTTGGGGGGTGTATGTGTTTGTTTGTAGCTTCATCATAGCGGGTGCTCTGGCGCAGTCATCCCCTCGAAAGGTTGGAACATGCCTATACGAGTGGGTACCGCCGAGGGGGTTCTATGGGCTCGGACGCAGAGCCGCCGAAGCCGAGATTGGGTCGGGTCTGTGGGTTCGGTGATAAGACTATCAGCGAACTTGCACGATGGGCTTGCTTGTGGGGTTAAGCCCCTAGACGCCTTATTGACTGCCATCTATAGTTCATGGGCATGATACTAAGCATAAAAACTAGCTGGGCTCGGACATGAGCCTGGGAGCCCGAGTTGCATTGGTACTGTCTCTTCTTTTGGTTCTGGGCGAGGCTGCTACCGCCCAACTGTTGACTGCGACCGGAGAATTCCGTGTGGTTCAGGTAGACTTGGCCGAGAAACGCTTGGGCGTGGCCCGTCCTGAGGCCGAGGTCGGAGTGCGTCAGATCTGGGTCTACCTGCGGGAGAAGACGCGTGTATCTCAACGCATCAGCAAGGCTGATGGCTCGGTCATCGAACAGCCAAGTACTCTTGAGTCCGCGCTGTCAAGCCTGCGTCCAGGCGATATGATCAAAGTACACGGTGGGCGCGATTTTGATGGTTCGATCAACGCCAAATCTCTCCAGCTACTAGGAACACCTCATCCGGTTGAAATTGCCTCGCCGTCACGGCAAGATCCGTCGACTCCATTGGCCAATCTCAATTTTCCAGAGACGAAGTGGAACGGCGTGGTCACGGATGTCACCTCCCAGGGCGCGTTACTAGACGTGGGAGATGGGCAATTGGTTTGCCTTCCGGCCAACGTGTCTCTCTTGCGTGACGGTGCTCCCGTCAGCCTGTCAGATCTCACTCCCGGATCTATTGTCGCCGCCCGCATTCCTAAGGGCAGTGGCACTCTCGTGGCCGCCACGGACGACTACGTGACTCTGCATACCACCAGCGGACTTACCCAGATCGCCACTTCCTCCATCGCCGCCAAAGATCGGGCCGGCTTGATGGTGCCTGTGCTGACTCAAGGCGGTTCCTCCATTCAGCTTCCTTTTAAAGATGCCTTAGTGATGCAAAAGTCTGAGGGGGCCTCCATTGTTAACAGCGGCTTCCCAGTTTTGAGTCGTCTGCCCGCCCAAGCGGGCACGGGCGTGGTTCTGCAGACTTTGGGTAATTTCGTGATGCTGGCCACGCCGAACGGGCAGCTTTATAAGGTACCCCGCGACGGACTCGTGGTGAGCCCGGCGGGTGGCATTAACTTCCAGGCTGTCAACGGGAAAATGAGACTGCAGCCCGGACTGGCCTCTCCCGGCAAGCATAACAGCGTGACGGGGGCCAGTAAGAGTAAAGGCAAAGGAAAGGGCAAAAACGGGTTCTGAGCGAGTCTCCGGTCCTATCAACTTTCGTAAACGAACAAAGAGGACCCTAGGCTGCGCATCCTGGTCCTCTTTGCTACCGACTCAAGCCACCGAGGTGGGGGAGCGGTTTGAGCTATGCACACCCCCCAACCCTATGAGCCGGACTTACGTCCGGCTCATAATATTCGATCAGACTCGTCTTCGTAGCGTCGTCTGCTAGGAGGCACACCAGGTGGCCTTCGTGAGTGAACTGGAGGTCCACGGGAGTGGCTCCCGGCGTCTCCTTGGCGAAGCAAACGTCTCCGGAGTTGGTTTTCCACACTCGCACTTGATTGTCACATACAGCGGCCAGGACCGATTCATCAGGAGAAAACGAGACGGCTCCATGCTCTGTTTTCTGTTCTAGTGAGCGGGCCTCACCCGTCGACAGGTCGAGGAGATGGAGAGCACCGGAATGCTGGCGCGTGAAAGCCGCCCAAGAGCCACCGCGAGAAATCTTCATGGTGGCGACAGTGTAATCCGCTAGGTTCCGCAGGCTGATGCGAAATTCAGGGCGCTCCTCCCCCAGAGACAAGAGACTCACCTCGTCCTCACGCGACTTAAAGAGAACCCGATCGCTGTCAAGCAGGCGCCACTGGCTGAGAGGGTTTTCGTAACCTGTGCCCCATGACACCATCAGCCCCTCTAGTTCGGAAGGAGGCTCGGCAACGCCGACACTTCCCAGACCACAACCGTCGGTTCGATAAAGATCGACGATTCCGTCGACACTAGAGAGACCGACAGCGCGACCGTCTACGCTATGTTGAACCTCGCCCCGCTGGTACGGAAGACGACAAAGCTGTTGGCCCGTTCCCCTATCGAAAAGTACAACCTCATTTTTTTGGACGGCGGCTAAGGTTCTACCGTCTTGGCTCATCGTCACTAGATCCGCTGTCAAGATTCTTTCAAATGGCTCGCTGCCGTTCACCACCCCAAGCTCTTTTTTTTTGAAATCCCAGACAAGGAGTGAGCCCAGCCCATCGAATCCGACGGCTCTACCGTCAATGGGATGAGTTTGCCGGTCGACGCAGTGAAAAACGAATTCGTCTTGGATGAAGAACTCAGATCGGTCTATCAGCGCGACTCGGTCCGCCAGAGGACGAGTAGAAAAATTAGTGGCTCGGCGGTCTAGCGTGGACCGGGCAAGTAGACGATAGCTGGATGGCGGACCTAGACTCATCCTTAGACAATTTGTAACCGGGTCGGATCGTTCCTCTCAACTATGGCGCCTTCCAACCGTTGACTGTCGACGGATGCGTCGGCACTGTTCACAGTGCGATTTATGGACTCCTTGGGAGCGGAGGTGATGTGGATCATGAATGATGCGGGCAATAGTGCCGGAGCCGATGGCTAAGAGGAGAGACCAGAGCTTAAGACACCACTGCCGCGGTGGTGTGAAACAAAACTGGCGCCACAGGAGGCCGGCCATCCCATCCCAAATAGGGTTCGAAACATCACTTTCGCCTTGTCTCTGGGCGGCCTAGTTTTCAGGAGGATCTTATGTCAGAACTCTATCCGGTTCCCGAACCAGCCCGAACGGGCAGTCGTTCGCCAATTTCCACCGCGGACGAGTATCGTGAGCACTATCAGCGAGCGACCTATGATCCCGATGGATACTGGTTGGACGTCGCGAAGCGCAAGGTGCGCTGGAGACAGGAACCCACTTTGGGTCTGGTCGGAAATTATCACGACATCGCGCAAGAACCTCTGGCCTGGTTTTCCGACGGAACTCTGAACCTGACGGAAACCTGCATTGATCAGCATCTGGCGCTGAATTCGGACAAGACCGCGATCCTTTGGGAGGGCGATGAGCCTGGAGACACAAGGACCCTCAGTTACCGGGAGTTGTATCAAGAGGTCAACCGTTTCGCTAACGGTCTCAAGGCTCAGGGTGTCCACAAAGGCGACCGTGTTATCATCTATATGGGCATGGTTCCAGAGGCCGCTATCGCCATGCTGGCCTGTGCCCGCCTGGGAGCGATTCACTCTGTCGTATTCGGTGGATTCTCCGCCGAAGCGCTGCGCGATCGTGTTCGAGACTGCGGTGCCAAGATGGTCATCACTCAAGACGAGGGCCGTCGTGGCGGGAAGCCACTGGCCCTAAAAAGTGTGGTGGACCAAGCTTTGGAAGACGAAGGCCAGGTGCGCCACGTCATCGTCTATCGGCGCACGGGAAGCGAGATAGCTTGGAACTCAGAGCGTGATCTCTGGTGGCACGAGGTTGTGGCCGACGCGTCCGACACTTGCGAAGCCGTTGAGTGCCAATCAGAGGACCCGCTGTTCATCCTATACACGTCGGGATCCACCGGAAAGCCGAAGGGGTTGGTTCACACCATCGGCGGTTACCTCACCTACACCAGTTATACCCACGAGATTGTGTTCGACCTTCGTCCCGACGACGTCTACGCTTGTGTGGCGGACGTCGGTTGGATCACCGGGCACAGTTATATCGTTTATGGGCCTTTAGCGAACGGGGCCACCACCATGATGTTCGAGTCCACGCCCTTGTATCCCGATGCTGGACGATACTGGGACATGGTCGAGCGCCATAGAATCACCATCTTTTACACTGCGCCCACGGCTTTGCGGGCTTTGGCTGCTCAAGACGATAAATTTGTCACCCAATACGATCGCTCCAGTCTCCGAGTTTTGGGAACCGTCGGTGAGCCGATAAACCCTGACGCTTGGTTGTGGTATTTCCATGTAGTGGGCGACAAGCGATGCGCCATCGTGGACACTTGGTGGCAGACCGAAACCGGTGGAATCTGCCTGTCTCCTATTGCTCCCGTCACCGACACCGCACCGGGCTCGGCGACTCTTCCGCTACCAGGAATTCTCCCGGTGTTGCTCGACGAAGACGGTCATGTCATTCGCGGGCCCGGCGCGGGGAAGCTCTGCCTGAGGCACTCTTGGCCCGGCCAGGCGCGAACCGTTTGGGAGGACCACGAACGTTACGTGGCAACCTATTTTTCGACCTATCCCGGCTACTATTTTACCGGCGACGGTTGTCGACGCGACACCCTCGGATATCACTGGATCACCGGTCGGGTGGACGACGTTCTCAACATCTCCGGACATCGCATGGGCACCGCTGAGTTCGAGAGCGCCTTGGTGAATGTGGATGAAGTGGCCGAAGCCGCCGTGGTGGGGTATCCCCATGCGATCAAGGGTCAAGGAGTCTACGTATACGCCGTCTTGCAACCGGATTTCGCGGCCTCAGAAGAGGTGGAAAAGAGCATGCGCTTAGCTTGTCGTAAGGCCATTGGCGCCCACGCCGGACTGGACCGAATCCAGTTCGTATCCGGTCTACCCAAAACCCGTTCCGGCAAAGTCATGCGTCGGATCCTCCGTAAAATTGTGGAAGGCGATGGGGACAAATTGGGCGATATCTCCACCTTGGCAAACCCCGAGGTTGTCGAGGAGATTTTTAGAGACTTTCAAGCTCACGTTTGAGGCTACAAAGTTAACATCTAAGCCGCGGCCTTCCAGTCTCGTTCCTTCGGCGTCCGTCATAGTGAGTCTATAAACAAGATATAACTTGTAGGAGCCATAAGATGAATAGCATTTCTCAACTTCGCCAGAACGCCGCCACCACAGTCGCTGCCGTGAAGGAGCGCTTCGAGAACGTTCGCTCACTCGACCAAAACCCGCTCTTCGACACCGATGACCGGGTGGGACACGTGAGCGCGAGCGCTGACAACTGGACTTCCGTCGCTAGCTTTGAACCTAGTGGAGCCCCGCTATCCTTCCAATGGAAATCCTCCGATCCCAATAAGCAGGCGGAGGGCGAACTCGACGCCTCAGTGATTGAGGATATCCAGTCCATCGAGCATAAAGACGGTACCACGACTTTCACACAGCAACACTACGGTCCAAGCGCCTACGGCATAGGGGAGTACAGCAACGGCACCATCGCTATCCTGGATTCCAAAACTGCAGAGTTGATCGACGCCAAAGGCTGGTAGTTTCAGGCCGGGGCTCCGCGTTTAGAATCCCTGACGACGTAACTCGTCGACACCGGACAGTTTCCGGCTCAGGATTTCAGTCTTTTGGCCCTTTGCGAACATATCGCAAAAAGCAACGACATACTGGGCAATCTGAGGCTGAAGCGCCGGTCGAAGCTCGGTCCAAGACAGGTGGGTAGCCTCTTTAAAGTTGATGAAAATTTTGGCGGTCGGTGTCTGGTCGTAGGCCCCACCCGGTCGCGCCACTGTTGGAGTGATTCCTCTATCAAGGGTGCCACCTTGGTACATGACCGGTGCCGTCAACTCTGCGAGCGCTCCATTTACCAAGTAAGGTGCACCATAAGGGGAGAGTGCCACGACGCCGGCCGGCTTCAATTCAGAAGACCACTCGGAACGGGCACCCGCCATTCCCAAAGCCGTGTAGCCACCCAAAGAGTGGCCCATCAGAATCACAGGGCCCCCACTGTAAAGTTTAGCTAGTCGGGGCTCAGTTGGGATCGCTCGGTATACTGCCAACAGATCGTCGCGGCGGTCGAGGTAGGTTTTTTCCGTCCAATTTTCCGGTCGACTAAAAGACGCTTGGCGACCCGACCGACCTTCTCCACCGAGGCGGCGTGAGGAATCGCGATGGTTTGGCGCCAGCACTAAGTAGCCCGCGGCGGCTATGGCCCGGGTCAAAGTGGTGGATTGAACGTTGATTCCGCCGTAGCCATGCGAGAAGAGCACCAAGGGGAGCGGTCGATCGATGCCCGTGGGATACCAGGCGACCACATTTCGACCTTCGATCGTCAGGACGGTTTGGCTGACCTCGAGAGGGGCCGCTTGAGAAACGACTGTGAGCAACATCAATACGGTGGCTAAGCGTGCCCGCTGGGCCAGAATATCTAACGAAAGGTTCATGGACACACTAACCGACCTCCGTCTTCTATGTTCCCTCCGATTGGCCATGTAGACAGTCCGTCAAGTCTTGATAGATTTGTCTAGTTTTCGCGTCATGAACTCCATGATACACTATGTATACAATAGGAGGCGAAATGAAAAACACTCAGACTGCAGAAGATCTGCTCACTATGGCTGAGGCGGCCGACCGTCTCAAAACAACCCGAACGACTCTCTACCGATGGCTTAGGGATGAGAAGATTGTCGGTATGAAGACGGGTAGACAGTGGCGTTTCCAAAGGTCCGAGGTAGAACGGTTCCTAAAGGGAAACGCCCCGCAGATCGATCTGCCGTCTGATCCTTCGGAGTTTCTAGCGGCCCTGGAGAACGAGGTCCCCGCTAAGTTTGAACGCGGTGAAAATCCGATGCAGGATGCCTTTCAACTCATGGTTCAAGTGGCGGTAGAGAAAAGTGCGGATAGTTTTCACCTAGCCTGCTGCCAGACCGGGACGGAGGTTGAAAAGACCACTTGGTTAAGATTTCGAGTGAGCGGAGATCTGGTACTGGGACCTCAACTCGACAACCGATTGCTGGCCCCGCTGGTGAAGTATTGGAAGCAGGCCGCGGCCTGTGACCCCAGGGAGACGTCACTGCCCCAAGATGGGCTGATTCTGGTGGAGCACGACCACACCACCCTAAGCCTCACCGCATCGTTTTTACCTTCTCTTTTGGGCGAATCGCTGACCGTTCGAGTTCAAGACCGCTCCCTTTCTCATCCGAGGCTTGAGAACCGAGAGATCTCCGAAACAGACCGCCGTCGCATCCGGGAAGCCCTAGTGCAGCGGAGTCGCGTTGTCATAGTGAGCGGTCTGTCGTCAACAGAAAAGTACGGTCTGCTGGCTACCTGCTTGAATGAGATCGCGGGGCCTTCTGTGAAGTTGATGACGGTCGCCCACCCTGCCTGGGGTTCGGTGCCGTGGGCAACGCATCTGCGCCTGAGAAGTCTAGGATCCCATCCCAATTATGCGACAGCGATCGGAACCATTCTGAGGAGCGATCCCGATGTTATCGCCTTTGCGAAGTTAGGAGAAGCAGAAACCGTGAGCGCCGCTCAAGATGCGGCTCTTAGTGGAGCTTTGGTCATCGCCGGAGCCGAATTTGAGGGCGCAGTTCCAACGCTCAAAAGCCTCCTCAAATTAGCGGATTCACCGACGGTCTTTTCTCCCCTGATCGAACTCATTGTCTCTCAACGTCAGGTCCGCTGTCTTTGCAAGATGTGCAGCGCCCAGACCAAGGTGGACGACAGGTTCTACCAAGAGATCACGGCGTTGGCACAAACTGGTGGATTGGACCCCGCGGAACTGAAAAGAAATTTTCGCCATGCTGTTGGATGTCACGCTTGTGGACAGAGTGGCTATCGGGGCCGCAAAATACTGACGGAAACTTTGCGCGTGACGTCGAAGATTCTCAGGCTGCTCGGTCAGGAAGATGTGCAGGACGACGACCTCGTTCAAGTCGCTGTGGCAGATGGAATGGTCTCCCACAACGCTCGGGTCCTGGAGTTGGTCTGTCGGGGGGATTGTTCGGTTGACGAAGCCGCCAAACTGGTGAGAGCGTAAGGATCGGCACTATCCGATCTTAGCTTTCATCGCCGCGATCTGTCGGTGTGTCTGATAAGCTCCGAAAGCCGCCCCGGCGGTCGCACCAACGACCGCGGCCACGCTGCCCCAACCAGGAAGCACCGTCGAGACTGCGGCTCCGATGAACCCACCGGTGGCGGCCAAGGGGACGCTGCCTAGGGCGATCAGTGCCGCGTCTGGAGCGCCTTTGAGTTTCTCACGAAGTACCTGACCGCCAGCCTGAGAGAGATTGCGGGTCACCTGCATCAGAGGCGGTCCTAGGAGCGTTCCGGCAGCCCCCACGGCTCCGCCGATGGCCAATGCCAGCGGGAGAGAACCTCCGCCGAGATAGGCTTGTCCCGCTTGCAAAGCGGCTCCGACGAGCGCGGCCGTTGCGGTTCGACCGATTTTAGAGTTGGCTCGCGCTCCCAGTCCAGCGGAAACGGAACCAGTCAGGAGGGTCAGCGGCATCCCCGTCAGCAGAGTGGCGGCGAATCCGACGACGGTTCCCCCGTAGGAAGCGTCGCGTACCGAGGCTTGGCCTTCTCCGGCCTGCACCGAGGCAGCACCTGTGACGGCCCCAAGCAGAAGGGTCACCGGGAGTCCCGCTAGACCATAAAGGGCGGAGTTCGCAACTCCCATGGCCACCGCTCCGGCCGTGGCTCCCAAGGCCAGTTTGGTAAACTTACCGCGGCTTTCACCGAGGATGGTCGCGGCTCCCGCCACGGCTCCGCTCAAGCCGCCGATGGGGCCCAGGGCTACGACGCCCTTGAGAGCTCCACCGATGGTCGCGGAAAGGGGAGAATCTTTGAAGGTGGGGAGATAGAGGAGGCCGTCGTCGCCCTCGGTTTGTTGAAATGCGTCCAAGGGAACCCACTCGGTCTTTTCTTGGCTGGTGGCGACCTCCACGAACTTCTTCCCCTCGGCATCTGTCCCTAGAGCCGCGCCGTTCTTGGGCAACAGTAGACTGCGCTCGTTGTCACGGCGATCACCGGTGGTGTCGATCAGCGTCGCTCGGCCGCGCGTGTTGTCAACACGGAGTTGGGATTCGAAGGCGGACAAGATTCTCATACACCGACTTTAGCCGCAAAGCGTTAAAGAACGGTCACGCAACCGTTATAGGTAGCTAGGCGGCTCCGACACCTTTTTCGAGGTAGCAAACCGACCCGTTACCCTCACACTCGGTCGGTGTTTCTGTTTTATAGCCGGAAGGCACTTGGTTTGGCTTGAAACAGATGATCGAGGTGTCCAAAGCGTCGTGGCCGTCTCCGGGACAGCCGTGGAAATGCCAAAGATTTCCCCCGGCGTGGGAGTGACGACGGCTTTCGTGGGCGTGGGTCTGCACCTCGCCGTAGTAAGGAGCGGGAGTCACTGGAGGAAGCGGTTCGGTTGTCGGTGGAGCGGGATGGCCGGGATATGGCGTTCCCGGGTTGCTCGGAGGAAGCGGTTCGGTTTTAGATTTTTCCTTGTGGCCGGGAAGCACTCCGGGGAAGTATTTGTCTTCGAGAGCCCCAGCGACGCCGAGGGCTAAAGCGCCGATCCCCGCCCCGATTAGGACGCCCTTCAAGATGTAGCTGGCGGTGTTGATGCCGTGGTCGAAACTGACACGGGGAGCTTGATAGGTCCCTACAACACGAGAAGCGACGTTAGGAGAGTAACGCTCGTAGAAGCCGCGCAGCTCGTCTCGATAAATTCGGCGCTCGCGGTCCACGGTGCGATACTCGGTGTGTCCTACCTGAACGTTGCGACTCTCTGTCCGGCAGTCTTGACCGGTGCTGCCGTCGGAGTTGTACTGGGAGGTACAGTTTTGGTAGCTCTCGCTACGGGTTTCGTAAACAGTATAAGGCTCTTGCTCGGTCCAACGGTCCGTGTGATCGTAGACCGACTCCGTGTGTGGGGTGACGGATCGCTGGTAGCCGTTCATGGTGTAGTGACTGATATTCTTGGTGTCCCAACTCACCGACGGAGTGCCGTGCCCACTGAAGGTTTCGCTGGTGGGAAGCGTGACGGGGTGATTGTCGCCACCGTAAGTTGGATTGTTGCGGACCACGGGGATGGTGGGAACGCCTCGGTCGAATGAGGGGTAGCCCCATCGCAGGCTCATCCCGTTGCTCCATCCCGGTGTCGGCACGTAATCGTCGGCCGGGACCATGCCCAGTCGTTCACTGTGAAGACTCGGTGCTCTGTAGTCCACCGAAATGCTCTGCACCGGGACTCGGTTGATGGCGCGGGCCGCCAAGATACCTCCGGTAGCGCCTCCCACCAACGCGCCGATTCCCGCTCCGGCGCCGGCCAGTTTCCCGATGCGCGCGATGTCCACTTTGTCCCGGACAATGTTGTCCTGGTTCTTAACGATATCGCCGTTAAGATAGTCCTTGGCTTCTCGACGGCCGAACTCTTTGGCGAACATATTCTTGATTCCTGAAGTGACACTTGCGAGCATGGCGGTTCTCCTAGATTTAATTTAGGATGTCACCGTCTTGAAAGCGTCAAAAGGACGTTAAAGGGCCCTCGTCAGGCCGGCCTGTTTTGACGCAAAAACTCTAGGGCTCCCCCAATGGTCTCGGCTCCAGATGGCAGGTCATCACTTCCAGTCGCTATCGCATTGACCATGCGAATAAACCCATCGGAGAGGTCCCCCGGGGGCCGATTTAGGTCAGGCTGCGCCTCGTCGGCGGAAAGCTTTCGCAGTTGCAAGCGCGGCATGCTGGAGCGGTCGCGCGGCGTCGAGTTGAAGGGGAGGCCAGCTAAGCTAGTCGAGGCACTGTCGCGAGCATTCAAAGGGTCCAGTAGAAACTTCTCCTGCAAGGTCCTCATTAAAGAGTTCGCGTCCAACGGTGTGGAAACGACCGTCCCCGCTGAGAGCCAAGGAGAGACAAGAATCGTTGGAATCCGTTGACCTAGTCGGTCGAAGGCGAAGTCGTACTGACCCACATAACCGTCCCCCGGAGGGGTGGCGGCGGGCGGGGGGACGTGGTCGAAGGTGGTTCCTCCCTCATCGAAGGTGATGATGAACAGCGTGTTGAGGAAGTTACTTCCCCCAATGGAGTTGGACTGTCGGATAGCCTGATAGATATCGTTGACCAGGATCTCCCCGCGCTTCACAGCAGGCGCTCCCTTGTCCGGATGATAACTGTTGGTCTGAAACACGAACCTCGGTTGAATGAAAGAATAGGCGGGCAGTCGGCCGTTTTCCACATCTTCGTAGAACCGGGTCATATCTTTGAAGTAAGGGTCTCGGTCGGGAAACTGCTTGAGTCGAGGGTAGTGCAATACTCTTGTGAACGGCAGAATGTCCAGTCCGTCGTAGTAGACTGTCCAGTCTTGACCGGCTTGCGACAGCGACTCGAAAATGGTGGGGGCGGTGTTCTCAAAGGGCCAACGGTGTACGGGACTGTTCACCAGAAAACCCGACGCCGAGGCTGCATGAAGAAACGCTCTATTGGTGTAAGTCTGACTGGGCACTCCGCAGTGCCAGTTGTCGCACACCGCGAAGTTCTGGGCCAATTGACTGATAGCCGGGACGAGACTGGGAGGGAAGCACTGCATCACCGTGGAGTAGTCCTCGTAGGTGGCGGGTTGGTTCACGGAAAGAAGCCTCCAGTAGAAGGCGGTGACGAAACCGTCCATAGGTGCCGGAAAGGTGGCTCCTTGATTCGGTAAATTGTAAGGCGCGATGAAGTCGGCTTGGGATGCTGCGAATCGGTTAGAGGGCGGATTGAATTGGTTGTAGAGCGCGAGATTGACGGCGGTCCACTGTTCGGCTGGATCGTACACCGGATTTTGCAAACCTGGGCTCTTGGACACAGGCACGGTGCCTCGCTCCGAACCGGGCGCATAGGAAGGAATAGGGTTGGTGAAATTGCGCAAGGAGACGCCATCGAAGGAGTCTCCCTTGGGACTTTGACCTGTGGGATAAAGGTATCCCAGCAAGTTATCCAACGAGCGATTTTCCAGTTGCAGGACCACCACGTGGTCGAAGGTGTCTAAAAAGCTGTTGGGACCCTGGGGCACATCCCCCGCGAAGGGCACGTCATTGCCGAAAAATCGCTCAGGTCTCGGGATTTCGGTGGGCGGTATTTCTCCGACGGCCGTCAAGTCAGGTGGGTCGACTTCTCCTGGAAAGAGACTGGCCGGCAGCGGTGTCGGTGTCGGTGTGGCCGTCGGTTTCGGTGAAATCCCGAAGACAAAGTCGTCTTGAGAGGTACCACACCCAGCGATCCCCATCAATCCACCCAGGGTTGCTGCCGCCGTGAGGCTATGTTTCAAGAAGGTTCTACGATCGATTCTTTTCATATTTCTCCGGCTTCTGGAAGTAGCTTGCTCTCCCTTTCCTCACGTTCTAAAGGGAATTTCATCATAGGAGTGAGTCCGGACTCTAAAGAAAGGACTGGACAATGAAGAAACCGACCAAGGCTACTCAGTCCGTTTGGGGCGGAGAACAGCGTGAGTTTTGGGAACGTGCCACTCAAATCCCTGTCGTTTTGTCTGTGGGATACGGGTACGATGACTTGGATGAGTGGTATGAAGTGGCTCAAGGAAAACACCCTGGGCACATTTACAGTCGCAACACAAATCCCACGGTTCAAGGCTTCGAAAACAAGGTGGCGGAACTGGAAGGGGCCGAATCGGCCACGGCGTTTGCCACGGGGATGGCCGCCATCAGCGGCGTCTTTCACACTTTTCTTCGCCACGGAGACCGGATCGTTTCGATCAAGGACACTTACGGTGGCACGAACAGAATCTTTCTCGACTTTCTGCCGGAACTTGGCGTGGCTGTTGACCTCTGTGCTACCACAGACCACCATGCCATCGAGCAGAGTGTGGCCAAGGGCTGCAAGATTCTCTATCTGGAAACGCCCACCAATCCTACCATGAAGGTGGTGGATATTGAGCGCCTCAGTAAGGCGGCGCACAAGGTGGGGGCTCTCGTTGTGGTGGACAACACCTTCGCCACGCCCATCAATCAGTCGCCCCTCGAACTCGGCGCCGATCTTGTCTTGCATAGCGCGACCAAGTTTCTTGGTGGTCACGCCGATGCCTTGGGTGGAGTGGTGTGCGGTACCGCCGAAATCGTGAAAAAGGTCTATTCTTATCGAGAAATTCATGGAGCGACATTGGCTCCCATGTCTGCCTACCTGCTTCTTCGAGGGATGAAGACACTCAGTCTTCGCATCGAGCGACAGAATCAGAACGCTCAAAGGATCGCGGAGTTCTTAGAGCAGCACGAAGACATCGATCAGGTCTTCTATCCAGGCCTCAAGAGTCATCCGAGTCACGATGTGGCGGCACGCCAGATGAGCGGGTTTACCGGTATGCTGGCCTTCTCTCACAAGCAGGGATTTTCGGCCCTGAAGCGCTTCTTGCCCAGTCTGAAATACGCGCATCTGGCCGCGAATCTCGGTGCCGTGGAGACAACGGTGGGCGTTCCTCGTACCACAAGCCACGTTGAAAGCACGCCGGAGCAGAGAAAGAGGATGGGTGTTCCTGAGGGCTTGGTGCGTTACTCCGCCGGCATCGAGGATGTGGACGACCTGATCGTCGACCTCACTCAAGCTTTGCAAAAAGCGCGAACCCCTGGATCGCCGGCTTGAATCGTTCGAGGGCCTAGTCGGCAACTTGCGGCGGGCCTTTTTTTGGTCTATTATTAGGTTGGTCAACCAATTTATTGCAAGAGGTGCGAATGATGGACAGAATCTGCTTCACAATCCCCCAACTCCTCAGGCCTGGGGAGTGTTCCGAATGGATAGAGAAGGGCGAACAAGCAATGTACGGCTCGACGGGCAAGGATTACCCCGCCTCCTATCGCGACAATGACCGACTGGTCTTAGATGAACCGGTTTTAGCGGAAACGTTGATGAGGCGTTTGAGGGACAAGTTGCCCGCTGTCCTTGAGCACCAAGGAGCCAGGTGGACCTTGCGCGGCCTCAACACCAGATTTCGCGGCTGTCGCTATACCGATGGTCAGAGTTTTCGTCGACACCGCGACGGAGCCTACAGTCCCTCACAAGGCCAGCGGAGCTTTCTCACGGTGATGCTTTATCTCAATGATCACACCCAATTCGAAGGCGGAGCCACCCGGTTCTACGCTGATCGGTTCGTGGAGGAACCCGATTTTGAGGTGGCGCCTGAGCGAGGTCAGGCGATCGTATTTTCCCATGCCTTTTGGCACGACGGTCAGGCTGTCACCCAAGGGACAAAATATGTCCTTCGCACGGATGTAGTCTATGAGTCAAGTCTGCCGGTACAGGATGGACACAGGGGTTATGTCTGGGACGTTCTGAGATTGAGGAACGGCGGATACGCGACCGGGTCCCGCGACACCACCGTTCGTCGCTGGCACAGCCTTGAATCGATCGCAACGTTGGCCGGGCACGAAGCTTCGGTCACAGCCTTGGCAGAGACCACAGACGCTCTGTACTCCGGCAGTCGCGACCGCACCATCATTAGGTGGGGTGAGACGAGTGCTGAGGAACGCTGGGTGGCGCACGACGGGGCCGTTCTTCGGCTGCTTTCCTTGGATGACGGGACGCTGTTGAGCAGCGGCGCCGACGGAATGGTGAAGCGGTGGAGTGGTTCCGGCCAGAGGCTAGGGGAGTTTCCCCTGGAATCGTGGCCTTGGGCGTTGCTCGCTCTCGACGGTGGACGGGTCGCGGTCGGCACGGAAACCGGGGAGCTTTGGACTTTCGGCAAAGACCTTTCGCAGAGAACTTTGGCCGGGACTTTTGGGACGCCGATCTTGGCTCTTGCTTCTGACACTGAAGGCTCCGTGATTTTGGGTTGTGGAGATGGAACGTTGCGTCGGCTCGATCGACAACTTCAAGGCAAAGAGGTGTGGTCTGGACATCGCGGTCCGGTCACGAGTCTCGCGATTCTTTCCGACGATACGGTTATCAGCGGCGGTGAAGATGATGGAGTGCGCATGTGGCGAGACGGGAAGTCCACAGAACTTGCCCGCCATCAAGACTTTGTCAGAGCGCTCTGTCTCACTCCGGACGACCAGGTGATCAGTGTCTCTTATGACGGGAAACTGCAGCGCACTCCGGTTCCGATGGCTCAGCGAGCAAACTGCGTGGGACCAGCGGTCAACGGCTAGGCTGAATGGGAGAAGATAAGCGCACAGATCTAGGCTTCGAAAACGCGATGCTTGAGTTGAGAGGGGGCCGAGAACGACGCCGCCGCCACTCCGGCCAAGACGTCGGCGGTTCCTTCGGCCTCTTTCGTGCCGGGACGGAAGCTGGGGTTTCCGATCAGAGACGGTTTAAAAACGTCTTCCTTGTCCAGTAGTTCGTTGATGAGCAAACGCTCTACGACGCCTTTGGGCTTGGCCTGAAGGTTGCCCTTGACCTTTTCGGCGCCGGTGTTGGCGTCCAGAGTGGGTAGACCTTGCTGATGACTCAGGTCCAAGAGTCCTTTGGTCTCCTTGCGATTCCGACCCTGCACTACTGGAGCGGTTTGACCGCCCAGATCCGACAGATTTAATCCAAGGACCGCACGTCCGTAACCTTTGTCGGCGATCGTCTGGAGGGTGCCTTTGAGCTTGGGCAAAAACTCCGTGTATTTCTGGCGATTATAGGTGTCGATCGTAGCCACATCAGCGGAGTCGAAATTCAGAGTCGACAGACTGATGGGCCGGCCCCCTGGTTCGGGGTTCGGAGCTTGGTAGCTAGCCGGTAGCATCACTAGGAAGGACTTCTCATCCTTGCTGGCCTCCGACACGGGAAAGTTATTCACAACCCCGCCGTCCACCATTTGCATGCGGGAAAGGATCGCCTTCTCACCGTCATCTCCAGAGCAAACCTGCAACTGGGGTGAATTGAAGAATCCGGGAATCGCTGACGAGCAGCAGAGTGCCGCAGCCACATCCATATTCGGGGTAGTGGTATCCGAGAAGACCACTTGGCCGTCCGGAGCTAGGTTTAACTTTTCGCGAAGCTCCGGCGAGATGTCTCCGTTAAGCATGGTGGAAGTGACCCGCAATTTGAACGGCAGATCTCGAAACAGCACCGGGCGTCCCTCTACAGGGCACTTCTCTTTGAGCAAGTCCGACAGCACGTTGTACATCTTCTGAGTGGAGAATAGTCCGGTACGGTTGATGCCGCGGGCCTTGGGATCGACACCGCCCGCCAACCAGAGGTAATCGGAGTAGAAGGTCTTGAAGTCCAACTCTTTGAGTACCTTACCGAGATCGTCGCCTTTGTATCCGGCGGCTAGGAGTCCGGCCGTGAGGGCTCCGGCGGAGTTGCCGACAAATTCGTCAACATTGATCTGGCCGTCGCCGGCTTCTAAGGCTTCATTCACTTGACGCAGGACGTCGACATAAGCGAAGCCCTTGCCGCCGCCGCCTTCTAAGACCACCGACATCTTGAGCGGCTCTTTGCCTTCCACCGCGTGGCCCAGCAGGTCGCCCGGTCCCGGACCGGTCGGCAACGGGGTCACGCCTTTTTCCGGCCTACCGGTCGAGGTGTAGTACTCGCTCACGATCAGCGGATTCTTGGAAAAGTCTTCGGAACTGTGATTTTTCACCACCCAATCAAAGGCAGAATCCCCATAGCGAGAGTAACGCGTGGCCACCCAGTCGAGCATATCGCGATGGCGGGTGATTTCGGCCTGCTTGGATGTGATCTCGTGGGTGCTGAGTTCCGGTTGCGAAGCCTGGATCAGTTGATCGAGTGCCTCTCTTACTCCGGGGGTCCGAACGTTCGCCTTGCCGTTCAAAAGAGCGTTGATGTCCAAGCCGGAATAGCCCGGCCCCAAGGTTTCCCTAAGGCGGGCTTCTCGAGCCTCTAATTCTGGCTGCTTTGCGCGAATGTCTACCATCAGGAGATCGATAAAATCCCTCCGCTCATCGATCCCCAGTCCGTTCACCATGTGGTCCACGGCTTGGGACACCGCTAAGGCCCGATCGTATTGCTCCAATCGTTCCTTGCCGCTATGGCGATCGACCAACTCGATCTTTGGTGAGGTGGGAGGAGAAACGCTGGCAAACTCTTTGTGGTCGGGACCCAAGACATTGAGATTCACCCAAGTGCGGGCCACAGGGGCCATCAGGCTCTGGCGCTGATCCGCGGAAACTTCGGAGAGCATCTTGATCCAATAGGTCTGGACGCCGCTCAGGAGATCACGGTCGAGATTTACCACCGCGTCCGCCACATCGGTCAGAGTTTCCCATGTGGGGGCCTGTCCGTTCCCACAGATATCCATCATTCCTAGATAGGCTTTCTGAACTTGCTTAGAAGGGGGTTGGGCTCCGAAGGGATCGTTGTGTTCCGTAGGCTTCTTCTGAAACCAGCCTTGACGTAAAGGTGCCAGCCAGGGAGGGGTGAGGGATTCTTTTACGCCGACGATCTTCTCGTGCAGAGGCTTTTTGGCGGCGAACAGCCACGGGTCTAACTTGGCGTAGTTGGAATGGACGCGGGTCAACAACCACTTATAGTACTGTTTGGGATCGGGGAAATCCGAGCCTAGGCTGTTCTCACGCTTGGCGATAGAGACCAAACTTCCCGTCGCGATCGACTCGGTGGGATTCATAGAATCGAAATTGTTGTCGGTATCGACGAAAACCGGAAACTCTTTGAGACCGGCTTTCTCGACTAGGAGGTCTCGGATCTTCGCCAACTCAGGATCCTTGATATCCAAGGTTTGTAGAATTTCGGGAGACATGCCGTTGAAGAGCAGCATCATGTGTTCGGCGTCCGACTCTCGCTCGCGCCCCAGTGAGACATAGGACGCTTGGCCATTCGCCAAGGCTTGAAACAGCGGAGCGGGTTGGCCGTTACCTTTGTAGCCTTCGCTTCCGTTGGCAAGCGATCGATAGAGTGTTCGTTCCACTTCGAGTAAGCCTTGGATATCGATGCCGATACCCTTTTCGGTGCTCTCGGAGACTCGGTCTAAGAGCGCTCCCACGGCCTTATTGTAAATTCCGAAACGGTCGTTGGAAGCGAGCCAGTCGTGGAGCTTATCAGCTAGGCTACTTTTTAGGGGAGCAGCGCTGGGGAACCCGGTTCCCAACTCTCCCGCAGCGAAGACCAGGCCAGATTCGGCTTTCGCTTTCACGAGCGTTTCGGTCTCCAACAGGAGAGTGCCGGGGGCGTTGTTGACGACCGGCGTGCTTTCCACAGAGACGAGTCGAGCGGCGGCGCCTTCGAGTCCGGTGTTTTCAAGAGTGGGGATGTTTTGGGAGACAACCGCTAATGCGGGACCTCCGTACTCCTCGCCGGAGCTTCCGCCGATCTGCAACCTGTCGGCCGCAAGGTTCGTCCCCGGCTCGTCAGGAGATTTGGCCGTCTCCTTGGGAGTCAAACCTAAGGAGGTCTTCAGACCCGGGACGTACCCACTTTGAGAAATTTCCATGACAAAACCCACCCACTTGCTGTTCGGCCAATGGTTCGCGAAAGCTAAGAATCAGCCCTTCCTTTAGGGCCCGGTAGTTTACAGTGGAGCAATCCCTCGGTCATGCGCCGCACGGAGCGAGACGCAAAGCCGGTCGGAGCGATCTCTGGGACGGTGAGCGCTAGCTGATAACAGCCTTCGATCGCTGCCAAGATTGCGGTTGCTACCTCAGCGGGCTCGACGTCGGAGAGGGGAATCCGACTCACGATGTCCTGGAGTTGCCGATGTTGAGCCAGCATGAGGTCGCCATAGACCTGACCGACCTCGGGAATACGGACGGCCTCGGTTCCGATGGCCACCCAGCAGGCCACGAGATCGGGTTTGGCATCATGTCCCCGAGCCAGACGACTGTCGATGAAAGCGGCCAGTTGAGCTAAAGCCAAATCTTCGCCTTCGCTCATCCGTTGAAATCGGGCTTCCAATTCGGCACCGATGGTGGCGACCAGTTCCAGCAAGATCTCAAGTTTTGACCCGAAGTGGTAGTGGATCAGTCCTGTGGTCAGTCCGGCCGATTCGGCGATCGAGGCGGTGGTGGCTCGTTCATATCCGTTAGCGGCCAACACTTTCTGAAAGCCGTCCACGATCTGTTTGCGGCGGGCCTCTCTGTTACTGGGACGTGCCATGCTACTAAATTGAAGGCATAGGAATACTGTCCTCCTTCGCATTTTTAACGAAAAGATGACGCTGGCCGTCTATTCTTTGAATAGAAAATTCATCATACACATTGAGGACAAATATTATGCTTATAAACAATCAAATCTCCCTCCAGAATCAAAGGACCTTGGTCGCACCGAAGGCCGCCCCGGAAGTCGCCTCGCAAGAGCCGGAGATCGTGCCCGAAGACACTGTCGACAGCGTGGGCTGGTTAGACGTCGGTAGAGGCCTCGTAGGCGCCGTTGTCACGGCCTCTATTGAGACTGTCGGCAATACCGTCAGTTCTATCCCCCAAGCCTTCGAGTTGGCAGCCGAAGCGGAAGTCGCTTTGGTCAAGAATCAAACCATCGGCCCCTGGCTCAAAAGTGGAATAGGCTTGCTAACGTTGGCCGCCGTACCCGTGGGCATCGCCGCCACCGCCATCGGAAGTCTGGGGTTCGGACTGTATCGCGGCTTCTCGGAAGGCATCAAGAGCGGCATCGGCGGAGCTATCAAGGCTGCGGTCGAAGACGTCAAGAGCTTCAATACAGACCTCGCTTCTGGCGCCCGCAGCGCGTTGCGAGATTTCGGAAATCAGAAGCTTGAAGAGGGCGAAGAGAAGTTCGACGTTTCTCCCGTTCGAGCCGCCGTGGGTGTAGCCGCCGGTGTCGGCACAACGGTTCAAGGGGCCGCTCAGCTCGGCTGGACCACCGCCAAGAACATCCCTTCGGCTTTCATCACAGCCAACAAAGCTATCTCCCGAAGCGACTTCGGAACGCCCTTGAAAACCGCCGGACACGCGCTCAGCATTCCACTTGCTGCGGTCGCCCTTCCCTTGGGCTTCGTAGGAGGCGCCGCCGTCGGTCTGGGAATGGGTGTCTACGAAGGCTATCGCGAAGGCTTCACCGAGGGATTCTCCAAAATCAACGAGCTGAATAACTCTTATAGCGAACATGCTCACAATTTTCTGGCTGAAGCGGGTCGAGAGATCATCGAGGACTAGAGAGAAGCCCGGAGAGCAGATCCTATTTCAACTCAGTCTTTTCGAAAGTGTCGACTGCCTCCGTCCTTGGTAAGGGCGGCGGCAGCCACACCGGCCAATACATCTTGAAGCCCCTTGGCTAGATTTGGAGAGAGTTTAGGAAGGTACGTCGTCGCGCCATCTCTGCAGACCGCCGGCCAGGTTTCGCACGTTGGTGAAACCCATGCCCAGAAGTACGGCTTGGGCTTTTTGACTTCTTCCCCCAGTTTTGCAGTGGACGACGATCGGATCGGACCGGTCCAAGTCCCGTATCGTGTCTTTGAGTTGCGAAAGCGGCATCAGCGCGGCTCCGTACGCCTCGAGGTTGGCGATGCCCCATTCGTGAGGTTCCCGAACATCCACAAGGCGCGGTCTCTCCCCGTGTTCCCAGAGTCGGACGAACTCGACCGGCGTTACCTCCGGGTGTGTCGGCCCCGTCGGAACACTAATGCTACAGAACTGATGGTAATCGACGAGCTCGGTGACTGTCGGGTTGGGCCCGCAGATCGAACAGTCGGGAGCCTTCCCGATCTTCATCTCGCGGAACCTCATGGCCAAAGCGTCGAACAGCAAAAGTCTTCCCAGAAGGCCCTGGCCGACACCGAGAAGGTACTTCACAACCTCCGTCGCCTGGAGGGTTCCAACAACCCCCGGCAGGATTCCCAAGACTCCACCTTCAGCACACGAGGGGACGAGGTGAGGCGGTGGAGGCTCAGGGTATAAGCAGCGGTAGCAAGGGCCGCCCCCCTTGACGTGAAAGAGCGAGACCTGCCCTTCGAAGCGATAGATCGACCCATAGACGTTGGGCTTGTCTAAGAACACGCAGGCGTCGTTCACCAGATATCTGGTGGGGAAATTGTCCGTCCCATCGACCACGATGTCATACTTCTCGATGAGATCCAGGGCATTCTTGGACGTGAGCCGTTCGTTATAGGTTTCGACCTCGACGAACGGATTCAAGTCGCCCAAACGACGCCGCGCCGAGTCGGTTTTCAAGGCCCCCACGTCAGCGGTTCCGTGAAGAATCTGGCGCTGGAGATTGCTCTCGTCCACTCGATCGAAATCCACGATGCCGAGCGTTCCGACGCCTGCCGCGGCGAGGTAAAGCCCTAAGGGACTGCCCAGGCCACCGGACCCGATCAGCAGGACTTTGGCGGCTTTCAGCTTTTCCTGCCCTTCCACGCCAACCTCAGGGAGAGTGATGTGACGATCGTAGCGGGTTAGCTCATTGGCTCCAAGGGTGCTCATTATCTCTACAATTTAGTTTTCCGCGACAAGGATGTCCTCCTCGCGCCTGAGAATCTAGAAATTCTTCACTCCACCAAGGCGACGTTAGCTTTCCTTCAGCTGTTTCAGAAGCTCAGGGTACTTTTCGGGGTTTCGAACGACATCGATAGTCGCCGTTGCGAGTCCGCCCAGGGTCGCTCCCGCGGTACCAACACCGACCGCCCCCATCGCTGCCGCTGCGATACCGCCTCCGGCACCTATCGCCGCACCGATGGCTCCTCCCGCAGCCATGCCGGCAGCGCCTCCTGCTAGTGCACCAACTGCGCCGGCACCCACCGCCCCCAGGAGACCCCAAAGACCTTCGGCTCGATTCAACACGGCCCAACCGGCGAGTACACCGCCGGCAACGGCGCCAAGTACGGTCGTCACTCCAGAAAACGCTAGCCCGGCGATCCCTCCGACAACTCCGCCGGCAAGCCCGGCTGCCACTCCGACAGCCAAACCAGCAGCGCTACCGACGATGGCTCCAGGTTTAGCACTCTTGAGGAGGTGCATGTTCTCGACGTCCTCCTTTTTTTCGGAAATCTTCACGGTGTCGTTTTGCTGCGAATTCATCTCGGTCGCAACTGGCTGCCGTGAAGCCTTAGGCGCCGATAGATTGCGATCGGCCGACCTCGGTAGGGTGGTGCTTATGTTCATGATGTCTCCAAAGTTTCTTGATTAGGGCCTAAGAATATCTTCAATCTCTGGAACATCATTGGAACAATGGTGACATTGCGAGGCGGAATGTTGACGCTATTTGAACATGCCGAGAAGTCCTCGCGGCTCACCCTGTAAGGCTCTAGGCGAGAATCCTAAGAGGTTTGGGCATCTAGTCTGGAGAGCCTACTTCAAAGCTCTGAAAGCAGCTTTCACATATTCCATGGGAAACTTTGAATTGAATGTCCCTCAGTAAGTCCTTTTGGGCTGAGATTTTGACTTCGCAACTTGTCCAAACTCCGTCGATCATTGCGCGATTACACCAACTACAGGTCAACAAAAACGGCTTTTCTGTCTTTGCGGAAACGATGTTGCTCGCCAAGCGGCTTTCATCATCAGCAGATTGTTCGTCTGTACTACAGTCAGTCATTAACCGAGCTTAACGCTGCGGATTCTCGCGGTCGCTTAAGATTGTGTTAAGATTCGATTAAGAAGAGGGCTTACAGCGTTCGTTAGATTAGAGTTCTCTCACAGGCAGAGGTGGAGCGGGACAGCGACCGCACTTGATATTCCAAAAGGCCCAAGACCTAGCATCGAACACGCCTGAAGGAGCCGCTTTCAATGCGTCCCGAAACCCTTCTAGCCCGTAAGCTCTCAGTGCTATCACAACGTCATCTAGAGTTCCGTAGGTCATAACGTGAGCGAGGAACAGAGGCGGTTGGTCTAGTGCGGTTTCGGGATCGGAGAACCAGGCCACCCGCTTGGCGACTTCTAGCAAATCTGCTGAGGGAGACATCACGTTAAGCTTTTCATTTGGTGGGCGAGTTGATTTAGGTCGATTTGCGCGGCTGCTTTTGTCAGTCGCTCGCGTACCTCGGAAGGCAAACTCGGGAGATCACCATCTTGGAAGAATGAAAGCGCTTTTAAGGCGATGTGAGGGTTGAATATGGGTCCGTAAAGTTTGCGTCCGGCTAAAAGAGCGTCCCGTAGTTCCACCCCACCGTGGGCAATCAGTAGATCGAGATCGAGATAATCTCGCGATGCGGCCCGCTTCTGGATGACGGAAGTTTTGGTGCCGGCGAGTTCTAGGACAGGCGAGACTTTGATGCCCGGACCTTCTACAATTTCGGGCGTTCCCACCGTACCGAAATCAGGAAGGCCGAAAAAAGACACCTTCACGGGCTCCCCTCTCATGACGCTGCAGACAAGGGTGTTGGGGCCGATCTGTAAGATCTCAGAGCCCATCAGGTAAGGTGTTCTTTTGTAAAGATTCTCCGGGTCGAACGCGCTACGGCAGAAAAAATCGAAATCCGCAGTTGACCGATGGCCAAAGCGGATCGCGATCGCGTTGCCCCCAAAAAGGGTGAATTCCTCTGGAGTGGCTTCTAGTTCCGGCCACAAAATACGCTGACCTTCGGAGAAGTGGAGCAGGTTAGGCTTCATAACCTTGTATTCCACTCAACTTGAATGCAGCCTTTCTCGACGCCTGTGGGTGCCTGAGTATCGTTGCGTCTGGGGCTAGCCCCCACAGTGGGGGTTAGCTTCGCTGGAGGCTAGCTCTTGTCTTTGCCTTTGCCTTTGCTTTTGCTCTTCTGTCCATGGCCTCCGGAGCTTTTATGGCTGGCGGCGCGGACGGGAGCCTGAGCCTTAGGAGCGTGTTTTTGGACTTTGGCTGGGCGCGAGTGCTGTTGAACGACCTTGGCTTTAGGAGCGTGTTTTTGGACTTTGGCTTGGCGATAGTGCTGTTGAACGGCCTTGGCTTTAGGGGCCGGTTGTTGTCGAACCTTGGCTTGAGGAGCACGGCGCTCTTTCGCTTGGGTGTTTACGGATGCCTTACCATTGTATTTGGGCTTGTAGTCCTTGGACTTGACTTTCTTACCGTCGTGTCTGGGCTGGGCGCCATAGTCTTTAGCGTTTTTGTGATTCGCTTTGACAGCTTTCTTGGAATGACCATCCTTGCGGTCCGAGTCATAGGACGTCCACTGCCCGCCGTAGTTGGTGTTGTTGTGATTCTTGTCGTATTTGGTCGGCTTGTTGTTTTTCGTCGCCTGTTTGAACTGCTTGTCGTAGGCTTTTTGAAGCTGTTTTTGAGCTTTTTCTATAGATTTGTCGTTGTGCTTGCCCGAGGGGAGATAGGCGACAGGTTGGTAAGGAGCAAAGGCAACACTCGACCAGTTTTGGGGCTGGCTCCGTCGCTGAACTCGGGAGAAACCGTCGTGGGGATTGCCCACCAAGACATAGTCCTGTCGGCCGGGGAGATTTTGAACGTATCTGGGGTCGGCGTTTTGCCAACCTTTGTACTTTTTGGCGTGCTTAGGGCTTACGAGAAACTGGCACTGCTGATCTTGGGCCAGGTTTCGAGCTTTTTGAAAGGGCACACGGTGGACTCCGCCGTCTTTGTACTGCACATAGACGGGTCGTTGATAGATATAGTTGGGAAGCGACTGAGCGGGAATTTGAAGAACCTGTTGGTTGTAAACCATCGTAAAGGTGTCATCGCGATAGTCAGCGATGTCATAGACACCAGGATAGTAGCGCAGGTCCACGGGGCTGCCGGGGTTGATCGCGTTCCAAGCCACAGGAGCGCCTTGATAGCTCAAGTTATTCCAAGGTACGGTGACCGGGCGATTTCCGATCTCGACCACCGCTTGACCAGGCAAGGCCTTGAGTAGTGTTCCCGCCAACAAAAGGTCGCCAATGTCTAGCTGACCGTTGGTCAAAGAGTCCCAACTGTTCACTTGCACATTGTTGTCTTGATAAGTGAACCGAACCGGTTGGTTGGTTTGCAGAGATGGGACGGGATAGTACTCGGTGGGTAGGCGAACGGCTTGGAGGTTATTCGTACCGGGAATGATGGCCAGCGGGGATCCATCGTATTCGCCCACTACCACGGCTCGCGATACTCCGTAGCGATCCGCCTGCGGAAACGTCGAACTGGTGAACCCGTCATAAGGAAGCACGGTATAGCCGTTGCCATAGATGGCCTCGTGAAGGGGGACTACCTGTTGTTGGCCTCCGTAGGCCTGAACTCTGACAGGTATTTGGCGCCGGGATTCCGGAAAAGCTTCATAGGGCAGGGTGAACGTATCGTCGTGACTGGTTAAGACGAGATTTTTGTCGGTCGCCGCTACCAATTGGGAGTCGCCTTGAGGAGCGTAAGCTTGAACCTGAGTGCCCGGTTGAAGGACGGACACATCTTCGACGATCTGGTCGCCTTGGCGATACTGCCAACTGTTAGGGAGGAGCGCGGTTCGTTGTCCGTCGGTCTTAAGAAGCACGCCGGAGGCTCCGTCGGCTTCCACCACTTGGCCGGAGACCTTCACGCCCTCCAAGGGAATGATGCCAACGACCGGGTCCTTTTGCGAGCAGGCGCCCAACAGGATGGCGATCATAGGTATCATAAATTTGAGTAGATTTCTCATAGGAACTCCTTTGATCTCAGCATGGGATGTTTGCCGCCCCTCGGAGCCAATCCATAGGATACACCGGCAGCATCCCATCCGTGCGCAGAAGAACTCTTTTGCATTTCCCTCTTTAACAGGGTAAAGTGTCCGCCGTGCGGCTGTACTGTCGGACGCTTTTTAATCTGTCCGAGCCCTTTGGCGCTCGGAGAATCCAGGAGGGCCATATTTAGGGACGATGAGCGGTGTGAACGGTGACAAGCAGAGCCTGCTGATACGAGTCCTCCTTGCGATTTCTAGCGTGTCATTCCAACGACCCATCGCCACTTTAGTCGTTTGTGTGATGGCGGCCGCCATTTCATTGGGCTTAGCTGCCACCCGTCTTGAGCTAAAGATGGATTGGACCGCACTCTTCGACGAGGACGACCCCATCGTGCTCGCGGGGGCTGAGGCTCGATCACACTTCCCTTTGACCGGGGATGTCGCGGTTCTGGTGGACCAGGGGACCCCCGAGGAGCGCATCGCCTTTTTGAACCGACTGGGCGAGCGGTTGGCTTCCGAGCCCGAGATGTTCCATTTGCTGCTCTATCGCTTCGACTTGAAGCCACTGTCCGAGAAGGCGCTCTTCTATTTGGACGAAAAGAGCTTGCAACAGTTGGCCGACGGGCTGTCCGCCGCCGATCAAGGCATGGCACCCGCCTCTCCGACGGGGGGAGGCAAAAAGGTCTTTCTCAAGCTGTTGAACGACCTCGACGAATCGATGCGCACCAGAGGTCGCACCACTTACATCCCGGTTTGGGAGTTTCTGGCTAAGGACTATCAGTCCGAAGCCGCTGGCTATCTGTCGAGTCTCATGGACGGAGAGCGGTATGTTTATCCCACCATAGGGAGCGGAGACATCAATCTTTTGGCGGTCAAGGCCGGAGGTCGCGACTCGATCGGTGTCAAGCAGGGTCCCATGATCAAGCGCCTGCGCAAGATACTAGACGAACTGCAGCCCACCGTGGATAACCTCCGGATTCGCCTCACCGGCCTGCCAGTGATGCTCAACGACGAACGGCAAACCGTCACCGACGACGGTATCCGTTCGGGGATCATCAGTATGGTCTTGATCTTGATTGTTTTCGCCATCGGTTTCGGGGAGATCACGCGTCCGTTGTTGGCTCTTATCGCATTGAATTTCGGACTGTTTTGGACCATGGGCTACACCACGATCGCGGTAGGGCACCTCAACTTTATTACGGTGAGTTTGGTCACCATGCTCATGGGTCTGGGGATCGACTTCGGGATCCATGTCATCTTTCGTTATGATGAAGAGCTGGCTTTAGGAGCCACTCCCGAGGAGGCCATTCGAATCACGATCTCGGGTACGGGACTCGATACCTTCGTGGGAGCGCTGGCCACCGCGGCTTCCTTCATGGCCCTCACCGCCGCCGGATTTCGGGGTATCTCGGATTTCGGCATCATTGCCGCCGGCGGGACCTTGCTCTGTTTTTTCGCGACCATCACTGTTCTTCCGGCCCTCTTGGCTCTCTTCCCCGGTAAAAAACGGGTTTCCAAAGCCTCCGAGGAGGTGGCCTGGCTCGAAGGGCTTCTGCTGTCCAACGCCCGTGCGGTGTCGGCTTTCGGGATCGTGGTTGTGGTCGCCGCCTGCTTTTGGGTTCCCAAGGTTGGATTCAGTTACAATCTGTTGGCCGTCCAGGATCAAGAGATGTCCACTGTGAGAACAGAGATAGAGATGATTCGAGATCTCAAGACCACCGTGCTGTCCGCCGAGGCTCTGGACAAAGGAGAAGCCGAGGCCCGCCGTAAGTTCAAACTGTATGAAGCGCTGCCGGCGGTCACCAGAGTCGGTTCGATCCTCCCCCTCATGCCGGAACTGACTCCCAAGAAGCAAGAGCTGGTTACGAAGATCACGAAGAGCATTCAGAGTGTCCAAATGCCTGACAGGGTCGAACTTGAGACGGCTCAGGACCTCTTGGCAATCGAGAAGCGAGTCAAAGCCCTAGAGCAGCGTGGGCCGTCCTCACAGAATGATCCGGAGATCACTAAGGCCATTAACCAGTTGCGTCAAGACGTGACCGGAATGGACCCTGGGCCCATTCAGGACGGTCTGACCGTCTTCCAGAAAGAAGTTAGAGACGATCTTTCGGAGACTTTGATATTCTTGAAAACGCAGAAGGATAAGCCCCCGACCTGGGACGACCTACCCGAGGAGGTCCGAGTTCGTTATATCAGTCCGGACGGATATTTTCGCCAAACTGTTCAACCGGCCAAAAATATCTGGGAGAAAGATAATCTTGAAGAGTTCTTGGCTCAGATAAAGACGGTGGACCCCGGCGTTATGGGTCATCCAGTGGTCCAAGAGCACATTTTACAGTCGTTCAATCGCGCCTTTGAATTGACGCCCTGGTACACGCTTCTAGGAGTCTTGACGGTGATCGGACTCTACTTGCGGGATCCCAGACCGGTGCTGCTCTCCTTGCTTCCTACCGCGGTTGGAGTGCTGTTGATCTTCGCGACTATGGGCTTCCTCGGTGTCGACTTCAATGTGGTGAACTTTGTGGCTCTTCCTATGAGTGTGGGGATCGGAGCGGTCTACGGGGTGCACGCCCTCCATCGAATGCGCGAATTGGATGATGAGACGCTTCTGACCAGTTCCACCGGGCCCGCCCTTCTGTTGAGTGGGGTGACGACGGTGATCGGTTTCGCGAGTCTGATGACGGCCCATCATCGTGGAATGAGCTCTTTGGGATTTGTCATTTCGGTGGGAGTGGCCGTGAATTTCGTGGTGTCGCTTTTCTTCTTGCCGGCACTGCGTCGAGTGTTTCGCCTCATGGGGAAATCTAAGAAGTCGACGTAAATCTGGCTTCGTGATTGCGTCCGCGAGGTTTTACAAACTGTTAACACGCTGAGGCGTCCATTCCGCCGCTGGTCCATCGGGCTCTGAGATATTGACTTTAGAAAGTTAATAAGGAGACCTCAATCGTGAACGCACTCAACGCCATCGGACAGAACCTCAACCCACTCCAACTGCTTCAAGGCGGTGCCGCCGCCGGTTCCTCTCTGAGCGGTGTGGACCCGATCGACATGTTGATGTCGTTCTTCGGGAATCAGGGCGGCGGTCAGGGGCCCAGCGGTGGAGAGGTTTGCGGTTGCGGTAACGGTGGTTCCCAACATGGTGCCTTTAGCTCAGGTTGCAAGGCTTGTCAGAAGAATCAAAGCTTGGGTTTTTAAGAACCTAGCTATCCATCGAATCGAAAAGGAGGCTACGGCCTCTTTTTTTTTGTGCTATCTCGAGTTTGTCAAAGCGGCTTCTAGAAAATTGCGGCCTTCACTGCGCTGAGGCAGAAATTGCAGAAATCTCCTGGCCCTCTGTCTGGTGCGGTGGCGTTGGAAGGACACCAGATAAGACCAGTCTTCATTCTCTAACAGGGCTTCGTGGAGCAGATCGATATGGAGGGAGCGGCGGCCACACAAAACGACGGCTCCTGGAATTCCGAGATCAACCTTCACTAAACCTAAGAAGATCCCGCGGTCGAACAGCCCGATCTGTCCTAGCCCGGAGGCTTGTTCCGGGAGAAAAAGTGACTCTCGGCATAGTTTGGAAAATCCACAGAACTCCACATTGGAGCCCGTTATCGCCGGACGCTGTGAGAAGAGACGTTCCGAAAAACACTGCGACGTTGAACCCAGACTCAGTGAAGCGGCGGATTTACCTAGCGGAATCCCTCCGGTTCGCTCTCGGGACGCTGATTCGAAGCCCAAGACAGAGGGGCGCGGGTACACTTTGGTGGGCAACTCCTGGGCCCGTAAGATGGCCTGGGACCCCACCAACTCAAAGATGTTGTCGTAGGCTCCCTCAATAAACGGTTCGCTCAGGAACCGATCCGGGTCATCGGATGTCGTTAGGTCATAGACCACCCCGACGGGGAAACGCTCGTGGGTTGGGGAGAGACCATCGATGAAAGGGGTCTGGACAGGTTTGCCGGCCTCCATCAAAGGAATGGGATAGTAAGAGGCTCTGGTTGTGAGGAGGCTGGAGACTAGGAATCGATGTTTCATTCCCCGCATGGCTTGGCTCAGAATGCCACCGCCGCTGTGAAAGCGATGGAAAAGACGAAGCCGGTACTCTCCAGGGGTCGGTTCATCACTCTGCCAGGTCACGTTGCCGGTCCGCTCCTGCGACAATGACAGAGCCGCTTGTTGCAGAGGGGCCAGCACCGAACTCCTTTGAGCCGTCCAAGCCCCAAGATCGGTCACCGCTGGATAAGGTCGTGTCGCTCTCGCGATCAAAGAGATGTCGTTGCGTCCAAGCTCGAGAGTGACGGCCTTTGAGCCATGCGCGCAGGCGGCCTGAAGAAATTTCCAATACGGATAGGCGGGGTCGATGGTCAGTCGGTTCGCAAAAGACTCCGAGGCCTGGTTAGGGTCCAGATAGGTTTTGGACTGGGCGAGCGAAAGCGTCTTGCTGTTCGTCAGGTACCGATCAAGATTCATACGCTCCCCCTCTAGCAAATCATGGCGTCTTGGTTTATGCTATTGACTGATGAGTCAGTCAAAGAGATGTCGCCTTTCCCCGTTAGAACGCAAAAGAACCTTTGTCGAGGTCGCCATTGGTCTGTTCTTCCGCAACGGAGTCGAAAACACCACAATGCAACAGATCGCCCAGGCGGCGGACGTTTCCTACGGGCTATTCTATCACTACTTTCGCTCCAAGGATGACATCCTGACCGAGGCTGTGGAGCAACTTTCTTTTTTTTCCGTCATTGAAGAACTGCTCTCTCATCACGATCAACCCGTCGAGGAGCATCTTTGTAAACTCTGCGAGGTTTACCTGGAACTGATGGAAGAGCATCGAGAGATCGTTTGGCTGTTTTTTACGGAATCGAAGAAGCGTCCGGCTTTGGCTCAGCGATTACAGACGGTGGGTAAACAGACTCGGGTGTCTCTGTGCGAGTACCTGCTGGCGCGCCAGCAGGTAGGAGAGGTAAGACGGGACATCGATCTTGAGGTGGTTGCTCGACTTTTGTATTCCCAGCTTTTTCTGCGCCATCTTTGGCAGGAGCCGGAACTTCCACCCTTGGAAGCGATCGTTCAAGTTTTGCTACGAGGTTTATTGAAATGATGATTCGGCGTGCAGCCTTTGCATTGGATCAGAAGGGCGCCATCGGCGCGTGGCTCTTGGTTCTGGGGGCGTTGACCCTTTCCATCGGTGGTTTCTTCGCCGTGCGTTGGCTCACTCGAGCGCCGGATTCGGCTCCCACCACGGAGAAGCGCGCGGTGGTTACTGTGGGACTGGCCAAGGCCAAATACGGTTCGATCTCTGAGACGCTCGACCTTAACGGAACCGTCGAAGCGCGGGATCGATTGAAAGTGGGCACCGAAGTTGGGGGCTTGAAGATCGTGGAGGTCTTGGTGGAAGAGGGCGACTACGTCCGACGAGGCCAACTGCTTGCGCGCCTCAACACCGACATTGCCCAAGCCAGACTCGGCCAACTTCAAGCTCGCTACGACCAACAGACAGCCGCGCTGGCTAAGGCGCGGCAGCCTCAACGTCCGCTCGAGGTCGCGCAACTCGAATCAGCCTTGCGACAGTCCGAAACGATGATACAGCAAGAAGAGGCAAACGCCCGTTTGGTGAAAGCTGCCTACCAGAATGCCGTCGCCAACGTCAACCGCTACCAAAACCTCTATGATTCTGGTGCCGTGCCTGCGACCGAGGCCGAAAACCGTCGTCTGGAAGCGGACCGACAGAAAGCCCAACTCCAGGGCGCCGAGAACAGGATCGATTCGGCGAAGTTCGCGGCCCGCCAGGCGCGTGAACGACTCCAGTTGGCCCAGCAGGGCGGTCGCACCGAAGATGTCGATATCGTGCAGGCTCAACTCAGAGAGTTAAACGCTCAGATGGACGAGGTGAGGGTCTCGATCGGGCAAGGACGGATTGTGGCTCCGGCCGACGGTTGGGTTCTCAAACGTGAGGCCCACCTAGGGGACATTGCCGGAAACGGTTCCGTGCTTTTCGAACTGGCCAAGAACGGAGAACTGGAACTGCTCGGTAAGATTTCGGAAACCCAAGTTCATCAGATCCAGGTAGGCCAATCTGTTGTCGTGCGTCACAGTGGGGAAACCTTAGAGGCCAAAGTCTGGAAGATTTCTCCAGTGGTGAATGAACTGGATCGCAACGCCGAGGTGCGCATCGCGCTGCCCAACAACAGTGGGCTGAAACCGGGTATGTTCGCGGAGGCCACCGTGGCGCTCGGCGACGTCAAGGCGATCACGGTGCCCTTGGAAGCCGTACGGGGGGAGAGTCCCAGCTATTACGTCTTTACTCTCAACGGGGACGTCGCCAAGAAGCAGCCTGTAACTGTCACCGGCCGCCAGGGCGGGGGCGCTTCGGTCAGTCGAGGGTTGACGGTCGGTCAAGAAGTGGTCACTGAAGGCGGTGGGTTTCTGCGCGATGGAGACACGGTCGCCCGTCCGTGAAGATTTCCGCTTGGTCTATACGTCATCCGATTCCCCCGGTCGTCCTATTTCTGGTACTGACCATCGGCGGAATGCTCAGCTTTTTCAAACTTGGAATCGACGAGAACCCTGACATCGACATTCCCATTGTCGCCGTTACCGTGGCCCAAGTGGGGGCGGCGCCGTCAGAACTTGAAACTCAAGTGACAAGGCTAGTGGAAGATGCTGTCTCAGGCGTAGGTAACATTGAGCATATCTCCTCGACCGTCACCGAGGGACTTTCCAGTACGGCCGTCGAGTTCACCCTAGGAACGGACTCCGACCGGGCGGTTAACGATGTTCGCGACGCGATTTCGCGCATTCGACAAGACCTACCGGCGGATATTACCGAACCGAACGTGAGCCGTCTGGATTTTGCCGGTGGACCGTTCGCCACCTATACGGTCTCTAACCCGAATTTGAGTGTGGAAGAGCTTTCTTGGCTCATCGACAACGACATCTCTCGACAACTTCTGTCCATCGCTGGGGTCGGGCAGGTACAGCGGTCCGGAGGCGTGGACCGTCAGGTGACAGTTTTTCTGGACCGCGCTCGGATCGAAAGCATCGGCTTGACAGTAGACCAGGTGAATACTCAACTGCGGGTTTCGAATATCGACCTTCCCGGTGGACGTGGCGACCTCGGTACCGCCGAGCAGTCGATTCGAACTCTTGGGTCGCGCAAAACACTCGACAGCTTAAGACGGCTACCGATCACGTTGTCCAATGGCTCTTCTGTGCCTCTAGGGACGCTGGCGACGATCGAGGATGGCACTACCGAACCCCGGCAGCGCGCGCTGCTCGACGGCAAACAGGTGGTGGCCTTTTCCTTGGTTCGCAGCACGGGGTCGAGCATGGTCGCGGTTCAAGACGAGGCGAATCTCGCGCTCAAGGAGATTCAAGCGTCAGGCGCTTTGCCGGATGGCACCACCATTGAACAGATCAGAACGCGGGCCCGATTTGTCAACGAATCTTACCACGCTTCGATCGAACATCTTCTGCTGGGCGGATTCCTAGCCATCATTGTTATCTGGATCTTTCTCAAAGACTTTAGAGCGGCGGCCATCTCCGCTGTGGCTATGCCGTTGTCAATGATTCCAACCTTTCTGGTCATGAAGACCTTGGGATACACCCTCAACAATATGAGCCTCTTGGGCCTATCGCTGGTGATTGGGATTTTGGTGGACGACGCGATTGTGGAAGTGGAGAACATCGTTCGTCACATTCAGATGGGTAAAACGCCTTGGCAGGCCTCTTTGGAAGCCGCCGACGAGATCGGCCTGGCGGTGGTCGGGACGACTTTTTCCATCATCGCGGTTTTCGTGCCGGTGGCGTTCATGGGCGGGATTCCGGGCCAGTTTTTTAAGCAGTTTGGCATGACCGTCTCGGTGGCCGTGTTCTTTTCTCTTCTGGTGGCCCGCCTGATCACCCCTATGATGTGCGCTTACCTACTGAACGTGACACCGCACCCCGAGGAGAAGAGCCTTCTTATGAGGGGCTATGATAGGGCTTTAAGATGGGCCCTTCGGCACCGTTTGGCGACCTCGCTTTTGGCTCTTATCTTTTTTATCTTCGGCTTGTCGCTGTTTCCTTTGCTGCCGAAGTCTCTGGTTCCCCAGGTGGACCGAGGCGAATTGACCTTGAGTGTGGAGTTGGAACCGGGGACGCGGCTAGATGAGACAACTGAAGTGGCGGAAAAGCTCACTAAGATTATGCAAGGAGAGCCCGGTGTAACGGCTGTCTTCGCGACGATCGGAACGCCCACCACGGGAGGTCCTGGGAATCGAGGCGCCGCCGGAGGCGTCAATTCCGCCGTGCTGTATGGGGTTCTGCTACCGCGTGACCAGCGAGACTTCTCCCAGCAGCAGTTGGAAGAGAAGTTGAGACCTCTCGTCCAAACTACCCCGGGCGCTCGATTACGTTTTGGGGCCACGGAAGGCCTGTCAGGGGCTATGACCTTGTTGTTGGCTTCCAATGATGCAGAAAAGCTTTCGACTTATTCCGACACGCTCTTAGAGGCCATGAGGTCTCTCCCGCTGCTCTTCGACGTACAATCCTCGGCGGCGCTGGCTCGACCAGAGCTTCTCGTCCAGCCTGAGCCGGCTCGGGCCGCCGAACTGGGTGTCACCGTGGCCAGTATCGCCCGAACGGCGCAACTCTCCACCATTGGCGACCAGGAGCAGAACCAAGCCAAATACGATCTGGCGGACCGACAGATCGGTATCCGCGTCCAGTTGGCTCCGGAGTCCAGGGAAAATCTAGACACCTTGGCTCAGATCCGAGTCCCCACCAGATCCGGAGGCAGCGTTGCCTTACGAAACGTGGCGACCATAGGATTTGGATACGGGCCTTCGCAGATCGACCGTTACGATCGCCAGCGTCAAGTTTCGATCAAGGCGAACTTGGCCGAAGGCGTCGCGCTAGGCCAAGCGATGGACGCCGTAAGAAACACCGAAGCTTACAAGAAGATGCCCAAAGAGGTGGTAGAGCGGCCCGCCGGGGACGCCGAAATTCAGAAGGACGTTTTCGAAGGGTTTGCTTTCGCGATGGGGTCCGCCATCCTCTTGATTTATGCGGTCCTGGTTTTGCTGTACAGCGACTTTTTCCATCCGCTCACGATTATGCTCAGCTTGCCGCTCTCGATCGGTGGCGCGTTGGTCGCTCTAGTAGCCACTCAGGAGCCCTTGGGCCTCTACGCTCTGATAGGAATCGTCATGCTGATGGGACTGGCCATCAAGAACTCTATTCTTTTGGTCGATTACTGTCTCATGGCCGAAGCAGCCGGAGTGCCCCGTGATCTTGCCGTCCTGGAGTCTGGGGAGGCCCGCATGCGTCCTATCCTCATGACCACCGTGGCTATGATCGCCGGAATGTTCCCCATCGCCCTGGGTATCGGTGCCGGGTCCGAGATCCGCCAAGCCATGGCTATCGCGGTGATCGGTGGACTGATCACTTCCACGCTCCTGACACTGCTGGTGGTCCCGGTGGTGCACACCTACATTGACGATCTCGAGAGGTTGGTGATTCGATTGGGATTCTCACGTTTTAAAGCGCGTGAAGAGAAAGCTGTTCCCGACGATTCTCTAGATTCGCAATAGGCGGGGCTGACTTCTTCAAATCTCCTTGTGACGACGTCACCCAGCCGACCTTCCCTGACGGCATCTGCGCCCCGTCCTACTTAGAGACAGTAGGCATTTATCACAGCAAGTCGAAGTCGGTCTTTATGAAGTTGATATGTCCAGCCTGTACAGCGGAGTTGACACGTTACAAGTGCGGTATATCGACCTTGGAGATCGACAGCTGTTTTTACTGTCGGGGTCTGTGGTTCGATCGCGACGAACTCCGCCGTTTTTTTTCGGCCCCTAAGCTCTACAGCCAGTTTCGTCTACCTCAGCACAGCTTTAGAGTGAAAATAAAGGAGCCACCGCCACACAGACTCTGTCCTCGTTGCGACACCCAACAGTTGACGGAGGTCACCGTGGGGGACGTGGTGGTAGACGAATGTCGGGGATGTCAGGGCGTCTGGCTCGATTCCGGAGAAATCACCCGACTCATCGATTTTTACGAGGATAAAGGGCTCAAAGGCAAGTCTATGACGGCTAAGCAGATCCGCAAGGGGAAGTTCGACCAGTCAGCATTGGGGCAAGCTTCCCACGTCGTATCGCTGGCCTTCAAAGCCCTCGTGAAGTCTTCGTAAGCGTAGCCTAGGGGAGTCGTTCGACTTCTCCGCTGGTGGCGAGAAGTTCTACTTCGAAAAGTAAAGGGCTGTTGGCGGGAATGGTGCCGCGGGCGCGCTCTCCGTAGGCGAGTCCGGCCGGGATGTTCAGAAGGCGTTTCTCTCCCACCTGCATGCCCTCGACGCCTTGATCCCACCCCTTAATGACTCGACCGCCACCGAGCGGAAAAGTGAAGGGCGTTCTCTTGTCCCTACTGCTGTCAAATTTTTCTCCGCTTTCCAACCAACCTGTGTAATGGACCATCACATTTTCCCCGGAATCGGCGATCTCCGCTCCGACTCCGGCCTCAAGCACACCGATCTCTATGCCGGTTGGAGTGGTGATGGCGTTTTGTGGCATCTCGGGTGGAGTCTGGGCGGCGGGAACTCCGGCCAGCAACGGATATCCGGGTCCTTGAATTGTGACAAAGCTTTTTGAGGGATCTTGGCGGTCGAGATGAACGTGGTGCGAGCCGCGCGGACCGACCTGATAGTTGTCCACCATATCGTGGTCGAATTTTGTCATCATGAACGCTCCGTTAGTCCACTCCTGGAGATACTGCCCCTTGACGGTCGTCCCCTCATAGCGGGCTTGGAGGCGTTCTCCTTGGGCCGTGTGATAACGAACGAGTCCTTTTTCTCCCTTGGCTCCGTCGGCGTCGGACTCATCGAGAGACGGATAAAAGACATCCATGGCCTGCTCAAACTGGCGCAAGCCCTCATCCGTTGCGGGAAAAGGTTGACGCGAACCAGTCTCGTGCAGATTTGGGTTCGTTGCTAGACGTCGGACGGTCGCCGCAGTATGAAGGGAAAGTGACATGATGACTCCTCTTGCTCATTGAACCAGAGGATCGTTACGGAATCCTTAAAAACGGATCAAGACTCTGGGGAGCTTTTCGTCTGGGATTTTTAAGGCGTCGGATTCAGCGACTTCGGATCCAAGGTGGAGAGAAAAGTCTTCATCTCCCAAGTCAGCCAGCGGGCGAGATACGTTGATGGCAGCATCTCTTTGAGAATTTTCTTGTCGCTGATCATCACTAGATAGGGCCCACGAGAATTGATGCTCACGCCCAGGTGCTCGAGTTCGCGAATAGGAATTTTTCCGGTCCGGACAGGGATTCCCCAGATGGTGGCCTGCGAGACCGCCCCCTTCTCGAGGTCCAAACTCAAGGTGTTCCGATACCCCGCTAAAAGGGCTAGGGCAAGGACTGCGAAAAAGGCGACTCCAGAAAAGTACATGTAGTCGTTCTGCGACCGCTCGACTTGATAAAGAGTGAATGCACCGCCATCGGGCCCACCTGGAAGGGGGATGAAGGCTGCCGCGAGCAGGAGCGTTACTACGATAGCAAGCTCGAAAATTAAGCCGGAATGAAAGAACGACCAGTTGGCTTCCAATCCTGAATCGGTGCGTTCAAAACGAAGCGGAGTTTCGCTCGGTTTTTCCACAGGGATCCCCATCATTTCAGGATACTTCGCCACACGCTCGACGAACGAGAGGTCGAGTTCGGACAGTTCAAATTTGTGACTCTTGCCTTCGTGCACTTCGATGAGTGAGCCGCCGGTGACTTTCGCGAGACGCTCCGCTAAAGAGCGAGAAGCGGCATGATGGCCCACACTCCGGTCGATGAGATACTGTCGTCCGTCATCGTTGAGGTGAACCGTCCAGATCTCATCAGCGTGTCCATTCCGGTTTTCTTCGTAACCTGAGAGTTTCACTGTAGGAACGGAGTCGTAGCGCAGGGTTAAGGGTCGTGCCAAGAAGCCGTCCTTGATACGAAGTTGGCCGTTTCCGACATGAATCACTTTGCGGGCGAAAAAAATCATACAGATTCCGGCCAAAAAAAGGACCAGCCCGAGGGGAGCGGTCAGGTACGCGACCCGTCCCGCCGTGAAGCCAAACTGCCCAGCCAATGGGGGCACCGCGTAGTGGGTTACGAGCCCGAGGAATAAGAGCACGAATCCCAGGTCGCGATTCGTATCCGTGGGCAGTTTGATAGCCTGCATTGGCAACCTGTTCGCGACGAAGCCCCCGAATCTCCTAGGGCACGCCCTAGAAAGAGTCGCGGGGATCGATCAGAGCGAAGACTCTTCGGCCGGAAGGGATCGCCCCAGTGCATCGCGGCGTTGGACTTGCAGGATGAAGGTGGAGATCAGTTCTCTTTGGAGAAGTGACATTTCTTCGGGAAAGGCCATGGCGGTTCGTTGGACTTCCTGACCTTTTTCGCGCCAGACGCGAGTGATTTCGGTTTCGATGCGGACCGGGTATTCCCAACTGATGACCCGGACGTCGACTTTTTGACCCTTCTCGAAAGGTTGAGTGACGGGCCCAATCAGGCTCATACCGCCACGACTCAGATCATGAAGCTGACACGGCCACTGTTGGTGGCTCTGAGCTCGTCCTTGGCATATTCTCACTTGAACCGGAAGATTTACTTCTACCCGATAGTCGAAGCGTCCGGTGAACGGTGCTAGTTGAGAGCGTTCTCGTTCAGTGAAAGTAGGCGCCCCCACCCGCACCCTGCGACCGTTTCGTTCGAGAATCCTGGCTTGATGCGTGAGAACCTCTTGGTCTAGAAACTCCACCATGAGAATCTCTTCATCTTCTGGGAAAGAGGCCTCTTCGTCCATCCCTGTCAACCACGCGCCGTCTTTGGAGGCGGTCGAAACCACAGCTTTGCAAGGCCGCACGGTTCCGCTGAGGTCGGACGGCATCACCAAGAACCGTGTTTCCTCTTTATAAGGTTTTATCACCGGCTCTAGTGAGAGAGGTATACTTTTTCGGAGTCGCTGAGGCTTCTTCTGATCCACTTTGCTAGCTTCTAGAGGCCCACTGGAATGCCTTTCGCGAATCGTGCCTTGGTATATGGGGCTTTCGGTCATGGAGGGCCTGGCTAACTCATGACGGAACTTCCGTCCATGCCGTCAATCAGACTGTTGTCCGTTATGCTCCTAATGTTGGTTTTCGCGTGTCATCCCAGCGGCGACGTCAAGAATACCGTCATTCTTTGGACAGCGTTCGAAGGTGCGGAATTGACGACTCTGCGCTCGTCGGTGAAGGAGTTTGAGGTCACTCACGACATCAACGTCGAGATTCTCAAAGTCCCTTTTCCTCAACTTCAACGGAAAGTGCTGGTCGCCGGACCCGCCTTGCAGGGTCCAGACCTTCTGTTGGGTCCACACGATTGGATAGGAATTTTGCAGACGGCCGACCTTTTGGCTCCGATCCCTTCGGATATTGTCGGAACTGAAGACCCCTCATTCTACGAGATCTCCACGCGGGCGGTTACCTATGACCACGCGATCTATTCCGCGCCGATGATGCTCGAGTGCGTGGTACTGGCTAGGAACACGGATCTTTGTCCGGTCAAGCCGGCGAGTCTCGATGACTTGGTTGAAGAGGCCCTGCAATGCGTGAAGCGCAACCCGGAGGCGCTGGGGTTCGCCTATCAGTTGGATAACTTCTACTTCAGTTGGGCCTTCATGGCCGGCTTCGGAGCGGACTTTTTGGCACCGTTCTCAGAAGCCGACCTGTCGCTTGACAGCTTAAACTTCGACACCCCCGCGGCGGTGAACGGGGCGACCTGGATCGCAAATCTGCGAAGGAAGCACCATCTCGTCCCTCCCGGCTTGAAGAACGACACGGCGGTGGAACTTTTTCTCAAGGGGCGCCTGGGGATGATGATTTGTGGACCTTGGAATTTGGGAGCGATGAGAGCGTCCGGTGTCCCCTTCGTGCTCGAACCTTTGCCGCCGGGCCCCGCACAGGAGAGTTCTCCGTTCGTTGGAGTGACCGGCGCGATGCTCAGTCGTTTCGCGACAGAGAAGAAAGGGGTTCACGAGCTTCTTGAATTTCTGGTTTCTCCCGAACTGACCGCCCGACTTTGCCAATCATCGGGACGCGCTCCCGCTCGAAAAGCCACCACAGAGATTCTTGAACGCGAGGAAAAGGTCGCGGCTGTGAGCGCGGCCCTGAAGCTTTTTTCCGAAGCCGCGCAAAGCGGCACGCCGCTGCCCAATCATCCAGCCATGGCGGGTGTTTGGGCGCCGATGGAAGAGGCGCTGGAGTTGATCACGACTGGACAGACCGAGGCGGGATCAGAGTTGAAGAGAACCACAGAGAGGGTGCGGGCCAAGATCCGCTTCATGACAGAATAGAATGAAGGATCGCGCACAACCCCAACTTTACATTCTGCCGGCATTGGTCCTTATGACCACGCTCTCTTTGATTCCAAATCTTTACTCGGTCTATCTTGCCTTCACAAACTTCAGTCTCTACCATTATTCGGATTTCGAGTTCGTGGGGTTGAAGAACTTTTACAAAATTTTGTCCGGTTCCGAGCTTGGAACCTTTCTCCGAGTGGGAATATGGACCATCGCGTGGGCTTTTTTCTCGGTGGTACTCTCACTTCTGGTGGGCTTGTTCTTGGCCGTCCCTCTCAATCGCGAGGACCTTAAAGGAGCCAAAATCTACCGTACCCTCTTCATCGTGCCATGGGCCATTCCGGCCTTCATCTCGGTGCTTATGTGGCAGGGGATTCTCAACACTTCAAGTGGTGCGTTCAACGTCGTGCTTGGGACCGTGGGGATTTCCGCCATTCCCTGGCTTGACGATCCCAATTGGGCACGATTTTCTGTACTGATGGTCAATGTCTGGTTGGGCTATCCGTTCATGATGACCATCTGTCTGTCGGCACTTCAGGGCATCTCGAAGTCGGTCTACGAGGCCGCCGATATCGATGGTGCCTCGGCTTGGCTCCAGTTCAAAAAGCTCACGGCGCCTCTCTTGCGGGCTTCATTGGTTCCCGTCTTGATCTCCAACTTCGCCTTCAATTTCAATCAGTTCACCGCGATCTATCTGTTGACCGAAGGCGGGCCGTCGGTGCCCGGCAGCGAGGCGGGAGCGACCGACATCTTGATCACCTACAGCTACAAATTGGCTTTCGATCTCTATCAGTATGGGATAGCCTGTGCGTATGCCATCATTATTTTCGTGGTGGTGGCCGGAGTGTCCGGCGTCAACATTAAGCTGACGGGAGCGTTCGACGATGACGACTGAGGTCAAGACTTTTCGTCCCAAAAAGAAGCCGTTCGACCCCACGCTTTTGGGCTGGCACATTACCCTTTGGGCGTGTCTAGTTTTTGTTCTTTCTCCAGCTTATTTCGTGGTAGTGGCTGCGCTCAAGAAAGACGGCAGCCTCGTGTCAGCTGAGCTTATTCCCTCTTTGGCGGATCTCTCTTTGGTGAATTTCGGGCGCCTCTTCCATGAGACGCCGTTTTTGACTTGGATGAAGAATACGCTCGTCGTGGCTAGTCTTTCCACCCTCATCGCCCTACTGGTGACGACCTTGTCCGGATATGCTTTCAGTCGATTCCGCTTCCGAGGCCGTAAGAACGGTCTCCTGTTTATGATCCTGCTACAGATGTTTCCCGCGGCCATGAGCATGGTGGCTATCTTTCGACTGCTTCAGTCGATCGGTCCCTGGACTGGCGGTCTGGTAGGCCTCAACTCTTTGTTCGGACTGGCTTTGGTCTATATCGGCGCCGGTATCCCGTTCAACAGTTGGATCATCAAGGGCTATGTGGACGCTTTGCCGGGCGAGTTGGAGGAGTCGGCCCGCATCGACGGGGCCACTCCGTGGCAGACATTTTCTCAGATCATTCTACCGCTGATGGGCCCGGTGCTGGCTACCGTAGCTGTTTTCAATTTCATCGGACCGTACAGCGACTTTATCTTCCCATCGGTCCTGCTGTTCAATGAGGAGAAATACACCCTGGCCATCGGAATGCAGGGATTCATTTCCGGGAATTTCTCGGCCAACTGGACTCTGTTCGCGGCGGCCGCCGTCGTTGGCTCTCTACCGATTCTGGTACTATTCTTGTCCCTGCAAAGATTCTTGGTGCAAGGACTGACCCAGGGTGCGGTTAAGGGTTAGCGCTCCGTCAGAGGGTCAACTCCGCCGCTCACGAAGCGTAAGCCCATGCATTTCCGAAAGCTCTTCTTATTCATTCTATTGCTCCTGACGTCATTGCCGCTGCAGGCGGATCCCAGGCCGGTGGGTCCTCTCAAGATTGAGGGTGTCTTGTACGCCGGTCAAGGTGCCGATAACCCCACCGATCCTTACGATACGGCCACTCGAGCCCAAGTCACGATTTCTAACCTCGGAAGTGTGCCGATTGCGAACATTCAGGTCGAAGGCGTCTTCTACAACAGTTTTAGAGACGTCCTCTATACCGACCAACGGATCGTCAAAGTCGCCCCGTCGGCTACGAAACAGGTGTTTCTCTACTGGAGTAATTCTAGCGCTATTATGGTGACACGCGTCGAGGCTATAGTGAAATACTCCGTCGACGGGCAATGGTTCAGTCAACCGCTGACCATAAGAACCGCCAACGTAATCTCGCCGGCGGGAAGCTACAACCAAGGCGACGGTTTTCAGCGCTAAGAACCTGATTCTCAGGGTTTTGCTAGTCTGTTTCTAGGGTGTGTAGTTTGCGCTCCAAGGCCAGGCGGTCTTCGACGTAGCGCAGAATCATTTTCTTCTTTTTCGGGTCAAGGTTTTGAAATCGTAGACCGGAGTGGTACGTGTTGTCCGCCTTGCGAGACGTCCAGCATACCTGCGAGGCGATGGTCATCGGCGGTATCTCGGGATCGTCGAGTTCGATCTTGAGGTCTATAATTTCTCCGGTTTCCAGGGGGCCGCTCGTGCTCACCCGAGACCCGGTGACGGAGATGTCCTCGGTCACGCCGGCGTAGCCGGGCAGATCTCCCGAGGTCACTCTTACAACTTTGGGAAGGCGCACGTTGTCCCGGCGGTCGATAGCCAAGGCATCAAGGACCACTTCATAATTGAGAAGCTCCGCCCGGTAAACTCTGATCTCGTCGTCAAACGATTGAATGGCGATGTGAGCGGTCAGGGTTCCGTAGGAAGTCTTCAATTTGACGGTCTTGACGTTGCCTGTCAGGGGCTTCTCTGCTCTGAAAGTCAAGAGTCCGTCTTCGAAATCGACGTATTCCACCTGAGGAACGAAGGTCAGTAAGCTCTTGATTTTGTCTAGCATATTTCACCTGCTTGATTCTGATTTGGCTCCTCTATTCTAACAGTTATTGGCGAACCTTGCTTTGGGTGGGGTAGCTTGGATGATACGGGGATGCCAGCAAGAGGAGATCCGCCCGCCGACTCACCAGATACTATGCAACGTCTCAAATCCGAGGAGCAGAAGAATTGTCTAACGTCGTCACAGTCATCGCGGGTGTCAAAGCCCAGGACTCTCAGGCTTCGCCCGCTTCGGATCTTTTTCTGTCGCGCTGGTTTCGCATGGCGCGCGCCTACGCCGAAACCTGTGGGAAATGGCACATTCTCACCGTTCACCATGGTTTGCTCAACCCCGAGGACGTGATTGAGCCGTATTCCGAAGGTCGCGGTACGGTGCGTCAGGACTGGGTGCAGAAAGTTCTCGATCAACTGCTGGCCGCCACTAAGGCGGGAGATTCTCTGCTGTTGCTGATTCGGGAAAGACAGAGCAAGAGA
>JBBKWP010000305.1:0-9485 GCA_037968995.1 Candidatus Xenobia bacterium | reverse complement strand
AAGATAGCCGACGCCCAACAGATAGAAACTCGCCCCTATCGTCCCCATGACAATATACTGAAAGGTAGCCAGATAAGCTCGTCCTCCACCGAACGCGATCAATCCATAGGTCGAAAGTGAAGCGACCTCTAACATAATGAACAAGTTGAAGGCGTCATTGGAGATGGCCAACCCTTGGAAAGAAGCCAATAAGACGAACAGGAGGGATTGAAACTGAGGGGCTCGGAGACCGACTTGGCGGTCCCAAGTGGTCCCGCCACCTACATAAGCCAAGAATCCTACGAGACCGATCAGCCAACTCAAGAAGCCTGACAGTACCGTGACTTTGAACTCCACTCCCAACGGAGGCGCCCAACCGGAGAGGTGATAGACCATGGTTCCGTGGTTTAAAACTTTTAGAAATAGCACGAGCCCGAGCAATTGGCAAAGAAACATCGCCACGACGCCCCATCGACGCGTCCATGGTCCTTCAGAAGGAAAAAGAGAGGATACGACTCCGGCCAAGAGGGGAAAGACGACCGCCAAAACTGGAAGATGTGCGGTCATGAGGTAGCGATCTTTTCCAAGATTTCAGACTCTTCCACGGTCCCGTACTCAACGTAGATTCGCTGAATGATGGCCAAAGCCACACCCATAGTGGCCACACCCACCACGATGGCCGTTAACATCAAGACGTGCGGGAGAGGATTGATGATGGCGTCTACGTCGATCACTAGAGGTTTGGCATGAGGTCCGTGCTCGGGCGACAGGATCGGGATGGTGGCGCCTTTCTTAAAGGCCGCGGACACGTAAAACAGAATGATAGCCGTTTGAAATATGGACAGACCAATGAGTTTTTTCACCAAGTTGTTTTTTCCGATGGCCCCATACAGACCGATCATCAAAAGAGCGATGAAAAACCAATGGATGAAATGGACCTCGGTTTGCATCCTCTACAATGAATCCTGGTGCGAACCGCGCGAAACCAAATTGGTATAGATTCCGAAAATGACCGACCCTACTGTCATGGTGACCCCACATTCCACTAAGAGAATTCCATGAGAGCGGAGAGCCTCAGGCTCCAAGGGCAGCAGCACGCCGAGCGCCGCGTAGTCTAAGAAAGGTCCGCCCAGCAGCAAACACAGAACCCCTACGCCCGCATAGAGCAGCACTCCCCACGCCATAAAGCGCCGAAACAGATTCTCGCTGAGTCGCGTGGTCGCTGAAGTCAAGTCGAAACCGATCGCCAACATGATGAACGACGCTCCAAGGGTTACTCCGGCTTGGAATCCGCCCCCCGGTGAATAGTGACCATGACATAAAACATATAATCCAAACAGCTGAATGGGGGGAAACAGCAAGCGGCACGCCATCTCTAAAATGGGGTCGCGAGCTAAACTCTTTAGGGGCTTCGGGGGGTCGCTGTCGAAGTTTCGTCGACGGGCCAGAGGCCCCAACGGGAGGCGGAGTATGAGAAAAATTGCGGTGCCCGCAACGAACACCACGCTGGTCTCCAACATAGTGTCGAAGTTCCTGTAGTCGGCGAGGATCGCCGAAACCAGGTTGGGGACGTGTGTCTGCTGGTAAGCTTCTTTGATGTACCTATTGGAGAGGTGCGTGCTGGCCGGGCTTTGAGCGTCACCCCAATTCGGGAAGTCCGTAGTCCCCCACAACAGAATCGCTGCCAAAGCGACGGTTACGATGACGGCCAATTTGTTCATCGACTTGTCTCTCGGCCGGTTCTCAGAATCGTTGCCAGAAAGAAGACGGTCCCGGCTCCAGCACCTACCGCTGCTTCCGTAAAGGCGACATCCACTGCCCCTAGTCCGGCATAGACCAGGCACATCATAAAGGAATAGGCACCCAAGATAATCGAGGAGGTCAACAGACAGCGACTTTCCAAAGCCGCGATGGCCGTGCCGACGATCAAAATCAGAAGAAGCGCCTCGAAAATCCAATGCATACTATGGCTTGTCCTCCACAGCCGTCTCTAGTAGGGCTGGGTCGGTCCCTTCCGGGTCTCGGCGCCACGGTTCCATTCCCTTAATAAACCCGGCTTGAATCAAGGCGTGGCTCGCGGTAGGAGAAGCAATAAAGAGAAATAGGATCATAAAAACAAGTTTGGCAGCCCTAATATATCCCTCTAAGTGGTCAAGTTCCAACGTGAGCAGAAGCAGTCCGGCCACGAAGAGCATGGTCGAAAGAGTGTCGCCTTTCGCGGCGGAATGCATACGGGTGTAGAAATCAGGGAATCGATGCACCCCCACGACTGTGCCAAAAAAGAAAATGAGTCCCAGGGCCATCAAACCTATTCCGGCGATCTCTAAAAGACTCATGTTCCCTGATCCCAACGTTCCAGAAGCCTGGCTGCCGCGATCGAACCTAGAAAGTTCAATAAGGCGTAGGTGAGTGCGAGGTCTATGAACATGTCTAGCCTCCCGAACAGAAACCCTATAACCAAAAGTAACACGGTGGTCTTCGTACCTATCAGGTTCACCGCGATGAGTCGATCGATGGTGGTCGGGCCGATGACGGCACGATACAGCAGCGGAAGCATCAAGACCACGAGGGTGCAGCCTAAAACGTTAAGAGCACTGTTAACCATCTGGGCCCTCCTTAACGCAGCCAAAAATCTTCACGAGGCGGGATTCCATGTCGCCGGGAGTTGCAGCGGCCATCTCTTCAGTGAGGGCGTGGACCGTGAACTGGTCGCCGTCGATTCGGACGGTTACCGTCCCCGGCGTCAAGGTGATGGAATGGGCTAACAGAAAGCGAGCAAATTCGTTGGACAAACGTGTACGGAAGAGTATGACCTTGGGCGATAGGTGATTCAGGGCGGTCGAACTCAAGGAGATCCTCAGGACATCAATGTTGGCGGCAAAGACCTGACCGATCAGCCAAACGAAGTACCCGACTAAGGCAAAGATTTGAGAAACCACCCGAGCGGCACTTTGAGGTTTCTGAGTTAGGGCGATCTCACTCGACGCCGCGGCCACCCAAACGGAAGATATTACGCCCAACGTAAGGTGAAACGGATCGAAAAGGCCCGAGAAGGCGCACCAGGTGACAAATAGAAGTACAACTCGGACCAGAAACATCGACCGGCCCTTCTCGAATCGGACCCCAGCCCCTGCCCAGAGAAGTCCAGGTAAACCTGTTAAAAAGTTTCGGGAAGCGGAAACTCCCATGGGATGAACTCTAAGGTGTCACACGAGACCAGTTGGTAGCGTACTCCGAAGTGGCGGCCGTTATAGCACGGCACGTCCTGATTCCCGCTTTTGGAAAGATGAATGTGCCCGTATACGCAGAGATCGACCTTGGCTTCGGCCAGAGCGTCCGAGAACGGCGTGTAGAGATTGTTCGAGAGCAAGGGTGGATAGTGAATCAAGGCGATTCTCAGCTTGGCCGCGGGATCGAGTTGTTGTAAGGACATTTTGAGGCGGGCTACCTCACGGTCGAGATATTTCTCATCTTTGCTGGCGACGTACCCGGGCGTGCCGGGTAGCGTCCAGCCTCTTGTCCCGCAACACGAGACTTCACCGATGGTGACCGCGTCGTTCTGCAGAAAGGTAAGACTTGGGAAGCGCTGACGCACTTTGCCGATTCCCTGCCACCAGTAGTCGTGATTGCCTTTGCAAAGGATCTTCTTTCCTGGAAGGGACTCGATGAACTTGAGATCTTCATCGGCGTCTTCAAGCCGCAGCCCCCATGAATGATCGCCGGGAATCAGAAAAATGTCATCATCGGTGATCATCTCGCCACAGATTTCGGCGATCCGTTCTGGATGATTCTCCCAGTGGGAGCCAAACTTATCCATCGGTTTGGCACCATCCAAAGAAAGATGGAAATCGCTCATAGCAAACAGTCTCATATCGAGGTCCGCCTTTGCTAGAGTGAGGGCAGGGGCCTCCTTAATCGAAGCGAATCGACGTCCATGCTGCCAACTCCATACAGCAAATCTTGGGAACTCTCCATCGACATCTTTGGTGTTCAGGGGCGGGCTTGTCGCGAGCCGCAAGAACTGATCGTAGATTACTACAGCGATGGCCGTCCTCTCTTTCAATGGGAATCGATGCGACAAGGTCTAGCTTTTCGCGGTCAGAATGAGATTCTCGACTACTGCGAGCCGTGCCCGCTCTCAATTTTTGGAGGTTTGGAAGGCTGTCGCGGACCGGTCAACAACCTCGACATTCTGTTCCGGGCGCTCAACGAATTGGTTCCCGACTCTCCCTGGAACGAAGTTCCCACGGACGGCTCCCCCATCTACCCCGAACAGCTTCGTGACCTGGCCATGGCCCTGCCCTGGACCAAAGAACAACTTCACAAACAGAGTTGGGCTATCGCGCAGCCTCGACTGTTCGGGGTTTCTTATGGAGATGGGGACTACGACTCGGGCAGTCGACCGCAGTTTTACGGTTGGGACGGAAACGGTCCCCCCGCCCTGCTGGACTTCAATGACGGCTACCAAGCCTATCTGAGCCGTCACGGACTTTTGGTTAAGGCTACCCACGGGACGCCAATTCCCCATACCTTTTCCAAGATGTGGCGTGAGGAACGAGGATTTTTCGGTCTTTCCAGCAGTGGAGAAACTATCGGGTTTCCGGTAACTAGGGGAAACTATCCTAGCTGGGGTCTGCCCAACGATGTTGGAGCCGAACTGGTGATGGAAAGTCTGGCGGCCGACGTCGCCTTCACAGATGAATTTGAACTGCTAGAGGTGTTTGTGGATCTCGCCAACCAATTGGACACAGGACTACTTATACGAGCGGAGCCGAAATAGTGACGGACATCAACATAGAAGAAGTGGAACACGCTTCGGTTTTTCGAAACGGCCCACCAATTTGGAAGCATCTACTTTGGGGGGCTGTGGCTCTTGCGTTTCTTTGGGCGCTCTCAAAGATTCCTAGCACTCTGATCGTCTTTTCCTTGGCCTGGCTGATTGCTTACCTGCTCAATCCTGCCGTCGATGGGCTCTGTGGCAAACGAATCGGTCCCATAAAGGCTTGCACAAGAGGCCAAGCCGTCGGAATAGTGACCGTGCTTCTCCTCGGTGCTCTGACCGCGGCCGGCGCTATGGTGCTTCCTCAACTGGCTGAGCAGGTCGACCACTTAGTTGACGTGCAGACGACTCTCGGCGATCCAGCGGAACTGCCAGCGAAGCTGCAAGAAAAGATCGAACCGTATCTTGCACGAATCCCGGATGCCTATCGCGAAGATCTGATGACCAAGGCCTCAACCATTGTTCAGGACAGCGCCTCCAAGTTGGGCAGTTGGGCATCTATGATGGTGAAGTGGCTGGGATCTTTTCTCGGTCAGTTCCTCTCCGCGATCTTTTTGGTCTGCTCGGCCTTTCTTGTCTCTATCTACATGTTACTGAATTGGCACGGTATGGGAGCCAGCTTTCTAGAGAAGCTGCCTCAACAGTATCAAAAAGAGGTTCGTTCCCTATCCTTCAAGATGAACGAGATCTTCGGGGGATATCTCAAGGCCACCATTTTGACGTCGTTGGCTTGTATGGCGGCCACCTTCATCTCCTTGTTGATTTTGGGCTGGACCACCGGACGGCACTTCCCTTATATGATCATCGTCTCGTTTGTGGCCGGTCTTACCTATCCCATCCCGGTCATCGGGATCATCGCCACCTCTATTCTGGGCGGCGTGTTGGGTTTCGTCGCGGAGAATAATCTGGGGTACGGAATCGGTGTCCTGGTCATGATCAACGTCGTTAATATTATCATCGATCGCACAGTACAACCTCGTTTGATGAGCGGAGCCATCGGAGTCTCGGAACTGTTCGTCATGTTCGCGGCCTTCGCAGGGGGCGAGATCGCGGGGGTCTGGGGCATGCTACTCGGTATTCCTGTGGCAGCCATGGGAAAAGCTCTGTTTGAATGGTTTCATCTCAACTTCCTTTTGGTCGATGAGCAGCATGAACGAGAGATGGAAATCATCAGCACCGGCCAAGCCGCCAGTGAATTTGTGGAACCGCCGCCGGCCAGTGTGGGATCGCTCCCCCCTCCTACCTCTGAGGACAACGAAACACCGACCGTCACCGATCCATCCTGCACCTCGAATACCGTTGTGGTCGTCGAGCCTGCACCAAAGGTTCCGGCAGTGCCCGAGCCTTCCTCGCAAAGTGCAGTCGCCGCGGAGTCTGCACCGAGTGCTGCCGGGGTCCCTGAGGATGTATCCAGTTCTCAGGCAGAGACGCTGGAAGTCTCCAAATCTCGAGGGGCCGCAGAAGAGGCGTCGACATCCCCCCCCAAAAAAAAGAAGCGGCCACCTAAAAAGTAGAGTCTTCCGAGACAATAGAAAAAGGGCACTGACCAGTGCCCTTTTTCTATTGCCTAGCGAAGCGTTGAGCTTAAGAGTGCACGGCCTGAGCCGATTTGCTCAGAACTCTAAAGGCGTCCCGGCCAGGATAGTGGGCCGCGTCGCCCAAGAAGTCTTCGATCCGCAAGAGCTGATTGTACTTCGCGGTGCGATCCGAACGGGACAAAGAGCCCGTCTTGATCTGACCGGAGTTCACCGCCACCGCGAGATCGGCGATGAAGGAATCTTCGGTCTCTCCGGAGCGATGAGAAATGACCGAAGTGTAAGCCGCGCGGTGCGCCTTCTCGATGCAACTCATCGTTTCCGTCAGTGTGCCGATCTGGTTTACCTTCACCAGGATCGAGTTCGCGATGCCTTCGTCAATCCCGCGCTGCAGGCGGGTATCGTTGGTGACAAAGAGGTCGTCGCCTACCAACTGCATTTTAGAGCCCAACCTCTCGGTCATCTCTTTCCAACCGTCCCAATCGTCTTCAGCCACACCGTCTTCGATGGAGACGATCGGGTACTTCTTGCTCCAGTCGTCGTAAAGTGAAATGAGATCCGAGGCGCTTCGCACCGATCCGTCGCTCTTAGTGAAGACGTAAGAGCCATCTTTATAAAATTCGGTGGCGGCCACATCCAAAGCCAAAAAGATATCCTCGCCTGGTTTGTAGCCGGCTTTCTCGATGGCGGTCATTAAAAGTTCGAGAGCTTCTTCGTTGCTTTTGAGACTGGGCGCGAAACCGCCCTCGTCACCCACTCCGGTCGAGAGACCTTTACTTTTGAGGACTTTTTTGAGATGGGCGAAGATCTCGGCTCCGGCCCGCAGGCCTTCACTGAACGTCTCTGCTCCCACTGGAACGATCATGAACTCTTGAATGTCCACGTTATTGTCTGCGTGCTGACCTCCGTTCACCACGTTCATCATGGGAACAGGCAAGGTGTGGGCAAACGGTCCGCCGAGGTAGTGAAACAGATGCAGGCCCAAGGTCTCTGAGGCTGCGCGGGCGGTGGCCAAGGACACTCCGAGAATAGCGTTGGCCCCCAGTCGACTTTTGTTAGGTGTGCCATCGAGTTCGATCATTCGTGCATCGATGTCCATCTGATCTAGAACCGAGTACCCCAAAAGTTCGGGAGCCAGTTCTTCCATGACGTTGGCCACGGCTTTCTGCGTGCCTTTGCCGAGAAAACGGGAATCGTCTTCGTCTCGGAGTTCAGCCGCTTCATGGGCTCCCGTGGAGGCGCCCGATGGAACCGCCGCTCGTCCGACCGAACCGTCCTCGGTGAGGACCTCGACTTCGACTGTGGGGTTGCCGCGACTGTCGAGAATCTCTCGAGCTTCGATGGATACAATGTAACTCATGCTAAAACCTACTTTCCTTTGCTGCTAAAAACCGTTGAAAGAGTATGTTCCCAATTGCGGGGCTTTCCAATCGCCGAACACCCACGGACTGAGTCCTCTTGTGCAATGTCCCGCTTAGAACCCGAAAACTGAGGCTATGCCGTTGATAGCCATTAAGGAGAGAGCTCCCATCGCGGCCGCCGCTGGAAGGGTAAAGACCCAAGCGACCAAAATGTTCTGAGCGACACCCCAGCGCACGGCCGAGAACCGCTTGGAGGCTCCCACGCCCATGATCGCGGAACTGATGACGTGGGTGGTGGAAACGGGCATCCCTAAGAGCCCGGTGATGGAAAGAAGCACCGACGACGTAATCTCTGCCGCGAAACCGTTCACCGGTTGGAGTTTGGTCATCTTTCCGCCCAAAGTCTTGATGATTCTCCAACCACCCGCGGACGTCCCCAAAGCGATCATGGTCGCACACGAGACCTTGACCCAAAACGGAACCTCGAAGTGGTCCTGTGTACCGGCGGTGACCAAGGCCAAGGTAATGATCCCCATGGCCTTTTGGGCATCGTTCATGCCGTGAGTGAGAGCGAGATAGCCGCAACTAAAAAGCTGAGCTTTGCGGAAGTTCCGATTGACCTTGGAAGGGTTGGAGCGGCGGAAGATCCACATGAAGGCGACCATCACCATAAATCCCACGACGAATCCTAAGATAGGACTGATCAGCCCTGGAGCGATCACCTTCTTGAAGACTCCACCCCACTGAACACCTTCGTTTCCTGCCGTGTAGAGTCCGGCACCGACGAGACCGCCAACCATGGCGTGAGAAGAGGAGGAGGGGAGTCCCAACCACCAAGTAAAGATGTTCCAAAGGAGCGCGCCGACCAGCGCCGCTAGAATGATCCTTTGGTTAGAGACCATTTCAGGCGAGATCAAACCTGAACCCATGGTCTTGGCGACGGACTGGGAAATGAAAGCGCCTATAAAGTTCAGAACTCCCGCCATCAAGACCGCGTTTCGCGGTGAGATGGCTCGGGTGGCGATCGAAGTGGCGATGGCGTTGGCGGCATCGTGCATTCCGTTGACGTAGTCGAAGAGAAGCGCGATAGCGACGACCAGAATTAGCATCCAATGGATGTCAGGCATGTTTGATGCTCACGCCTTCGAGAACATCCAGAACATCCTCGAACTTGTCCACACCGTTTTCCGCACCTTCAATAATCTCTTTCCATTTCATCAATTCCAGAACATCTTCGACAGTCTTTGTTTCCCGAAACAGTTGAGCGACCGACTGCCGGTTTACCTCATCTCCTCGCACTTCGAGTTTACGCATGGTGCGTCGGAGATCGGTGATGTCGGCGAATTTGGGGAGTCGGTCGATGGCTTGCAGCAAGAGGTCCGCGCTCTCATCGAGAATCGAAGCCAACTCCACAATCCCGTGCTTGAGGCTTTTTACTTCAAACAGACGCAAGCGCACCGCAGCCCCTTGGATGTAATCCATGATGTCATCCATATTATTGGCTAAAAGGTGGATGTCTTCGCGATCGATGGGGGTTATGAACGACTTGGCCAGTTTGATGGAAATATCGTGCAGCAACTCGTCCCCCTTGTCTTCGGTGTGGCGTATCCCCTCGACGCGACTGGGCATTTCTCCGTCGTCGAAGTGATCCAAAAGCTCTTTGAATTGGACACAGATGGTCTTGATGAGCTTGGCCTGCTCCTGGAATAGTTCGTAAAACTTCTCTTCTTTCGGAAAGATCTTTAGTCTCATGGTTCCTCCACGTGGGCGACGGCTATTTAGTTCAAGGCGAGCGGGCCTTCTGGGGTCTGACAAGGGATCCTTTTCTAG
>JBBKWP010000304.1:0-14275 GCA_037968995.1 Candidatus Xenobia bacterium | reverse complement strand
AAAGAGCGCCGTCCCCAGCAAACTCAACGCTCCCCAAAAAAAAACGAAGGGGCCGGGTTTGAATCCGGCCCCTAGGGTTGGGGGGTGTTTGTTATTCGTATGTGAGTTAAGAATAGGCGCTTTTGGGATCGACGCCACCCCTCGACGATGTCCTCTTTGCGTATACCAGTAGGGGGCACCGGATAAGGAGGGTAGGTTGTAGGTCGTTATGAGCGGAAAAGACGGCGTCTATGAAGTCTTGGAAGCGCGTGATCCTGGGAATACTTCTGCTTCCGATCTTGATGTTTTTGAGTTTCAACCTCTGGTGCCTTCTCGGCGCTCGAACGGGACTTGGCGACTGGTCGGCCATAGCGCAGGCGATGACGGCAACCCCTATGTCTGGTGCCGACCAAGAAGGCCTTCGAAGCTTCGATCGGATTGTGGCTCTTGCCGAAGAGCCGAAAATGGAGGCCGCGGTTTCTCAAGTCCTTCCTTTCTACTACGAAAGGCCTTCAGTCATGCTGGCTTTCGAGCAAAGTCCTGAAGGAGAAGATGCGCTGCGGTCGGTCCAGGAAAGTTGTCAGCCAGAGTGCTTCCCTCTGCTTTTTGACCCTTGGGTCGGTCTCGATTCAAGTTGGTGGTCGGGATGGCTTTCCGAACCAAGTTCGGGCGCGCTCAGTTCGCTGCTGATGTTGGTCTTGTGGGGTCAATGGGATTGGTGGCGGCGCCAGAATATCCTTAAGCCTCCCTCGAGCGTAGAATAGGCGTGAGCGTACGGTGCCCTCTTTGAGCCTCAGGACGTCAGCAATCTCTTCATAGTTTAGCCCGAGGAATTCTCGTAGGATCAAGATGTTGCGGTCTCGCTCTTTGAGTTGCTCCAAGGCGGCCCGCACGTCGACCTTGGACGACTCCACTTCGGTAACGGCATGTTCCGCGCGCAGTTCTTCGGACGGTTTGGACTTGCGCCGCCATTCGTAGCAGACGTGGAGCGCGATGCGCGTCAGCCAACCGCGAAAAGCTGCCGGCTCTTTCAGGTGCGAGAGCTTTTTGAGCACGATAAGATACGTCTCCTGAACGGCGTCGTCCACCGCCGAGGGTGGGAGAAGAGGGGCCGCGACCTTGCGTACCAGCCGATAGGTTCGATTCATTACCTGGTCAAAGGCGCCTCGATTTCCCTTGGCAGCCTGCGCGACGAGGTCGTCGAGTGGGGGACTGGTGGGAGTGAATACCTGGGGCGTATTGTCTGTCATCGAAGGTCCAGTTTCCAATTAAACGCTCCCCCTGGCCCCCAGAGCTTCAGGTTCAGCGCCGCGCTCGAACCATCGGTCTTGTAAGTGAGTTGCCGGGGAAGTCGGCTCTGCGTGAGACTGGGATAAACACCGTGAGTGAGCTTGTGCTCACGGGCGTTCAGAAGCGCTTGCAACGTCGCTTGATGTGCGTCGGGATGTTCTAGGTAGCCTTTTCGGACCTGCCATAGGACCCACTCATACCATGGTTCAGAAATTCTAATTGAGACGAAGTCCTCATTTATTGGTGCGGTCCGAATCGATTCGCGACGCCGGTCATAGTCGAGAAGGAACAGTTGGGCTCTCAGTCTGGTGAGGTGCGAGGAAAGAGAGCGGCCCGATTTGAAGACACCGTATAGGCGGATTGGTGGGCCGACACGTTCGCGACCTGCTCGAGTCACGTGAGCGGCTATGGCGTCAAGTTCTGAAATTCTGAGTGTCCGAGCCGAGACGTGCGACAGTTGGTCCGCCATCGTCTGCCACCGCGCTAACTCGGCCAGAGACGTTTCCTCGGCGATCACGGCAAAGGTTTGGCGACGGAGCGCTTTCTCCCATTGTAGCGGGAACGGCTGGTGGTATCGGTCGCTAAGAACCAACAGGTTGCCCGTAAAGCGCGCGGCTTCAGGGAAAGGCTTCTCGAGAAAAAGAGTGCGCTGTACGAGACGCTCAAAGAGAGAATTAGCGTCCTCGGAGCTGGGTTGGTACTGGGGGTCTTCAATCTGTTGATTCACCGCTGCCAGAATTCTGAGGAAATCAATATCGCCCATTTCTCTGAGATCGCTTGACCGCAAGTTCGGATGCGTTTCCCAGTATGTCTCAAGCTCTATATTTTGAAGACCGATACCCTTTGAGTAGTCCGGAATTGAACCAATCAGGTCTCCTTTCGAGCTCGCCGCATTGAGCCATTCCAGTCGCTGCACCCGCAGCGACGTGGTTAACACGACAGCCGAAGGCACGAGTAGAACCACGGCCGTGAGGGTCAAGCTTAAGATGAGCTTCCCACGGCGTTGAGGCCTGCTCGAGTTCGGTATCCAAGGTCGTCTTTGGAGACTTCGGTGGGTTAGTTGGATACCGACGGTAAGACAAATCATCAGGACGAAAACGTTTTGAGGAGCCGAACTGTGCTCGATTGCATCCTGGATCATTTGCGGAATTCCAGCGAGATGCTTGAACATTATACCGTCACGCTGACTCTCCATCCAACCTGTCGTTAGGCCGAGCGGGAGACTCAGCAGCAGGGCACTCAGCATCGTCACAAGCAACATCAAAAATGGTCGCTCCAAAGGTTCTGGTCCAAGAACTGGGCGCGCCCAGATCGTCCACAGGGGAAACGCGCACAAGAGGGCTACGAGCAACGGAAATCCGTGGTCGGCCATCGCGAAGACGACCAGAAGACTTAAGATATAAACCCCTTGACCGCCCACCAACCAGTAAGTCAGACGCTCGCCAACCGAAACCGGACGCTGGCTGGGAGGTTTCGAGCGGTCGGCGAGGACGGGCGGTGCTCCCTGCTGCACAACTTGCTCGAACTCGCCCCAGATATCGCTCAGATCGCCCGTGGTTTCCATTGTTTTTGGTTCCTTTACTTCGCAACTTCGACTACTAGATGGAATGGACACTTCAAAAGTTCAATTTGCGAAAAGAAAGTTTTAGAAGTAGGTTCGATTGCCAGGGAGAACAAGCCATGCCTGCGATGTGACAGTCGGATAGCCAAGGGGAAACTGACTGACCCAGACGTCTTAAACCCTCCGTGAATTGGTTTGCGCTGCCCGCCCACCTCACCGGCGCCGCCCGTGCCCACGTCACGCGTGCCCACGTCACGCGTGTCCACGGGGCGCGAGGGTGACTCCCAAGCCAGAGTGGATCTATTAGCCGAGCCAGACTGGGGTATGGAAGACGCGAAGGTGACACCAGGCCATCATAACAATGGTCAGTACTAAAGTGAGATTGGATCCGGGTTGATGCGACGTCCTCGCGGCGAGGGCGGAGAAGAGTGGATAGCTCGCGCAAACTAAAAGGAAACCATCGCGACTGGTGTAGTAAAAGCTCGAGGCTCCAGCGGTGATTGCGTATTGCCAACGTGCCCTGTCAAAAATACCCAACACGCATGTCACATCAAGGATGGAAGTTTTGAAATTTGGTGCCCGACTGCGAAGGCAATGTACGAAGCCAATGAGCCAGTGAGTTTCAAAAGATGCGCTCAATCAGATCTCCGCGACGATTCTTGTTTTATGCTGGAGGTTTTTCGAAAGACGACGGGGGAATACCCCGCTGCTCTTTCTCACCTAGAACAGCAGGGAGTGGTGATGGAGGCAGACCTCTTCAATTCCAGAGGGTTTACATACGAATTGGATGAGGCCAATCACAGCTTTGTCATCAAGAGCGTCTCCAACTGGCACCCTGAGGGAGAGAAAGTCTATTTCCCCGAGCGATTGAGCCGAACCTGACCATAAGCAAGGCAGAGGTCTTCACGGGAATTTGCGTGACAGATTCAAAGCCTTAGTCCTCTGGGAACCACAAAGCGCTCAAGTAGGTCGAACGACCACTGCACTAACAGGGCCAGCGCGGCGGCCGGGATGGCTCCTTGAAAAATCAGGTCTTGATCTAACAACTGGATGCCCTGCATGATCGGTTGACCCAAGCCGTCCGCCCCTACCAAGGCGGCCAGGGTCGCGGTTCCCACGTTGATCACCGCGCTGGTCTTGATTCCAGCCATAATCGAGGGTGAAGCCATGGGGAGCCTGACCTTCCAAAGTTGGTAAGACGGTGTGAGGCCGATGGCCTCGGCCGCCTCGCTGAGGTTGCCCGGAAGAGTGGTGAGCCCGATGTAGGTGTTGCGGACGATGGGCAATAAAGAGTAGAGGAAGAGGGCCACCAGAGCCGGCTTCGCGCCTACTCCCATAATGGGCACCAGAAAGGCCAGAAGGGCCAAGGACGGGATGGTCTGCAGTAAGCCCGTGCCCGACAAGGTGATGTTGGCCAAGGTTTTGGATTGAGAAGCGATGACCCCCAGAGGTATGCCCACGAGGATGGCCATAAAGAGTGAGATGCCGACCAGTTTCAGGTGGTCCTTGGTGTTGCGGGCCACTTGGCGCCAATCCCATCCTGAATTCGCGTTCCCCTTTTTAGTCTTTGTGTCGTCCACTGATCTGAGATGCTCGCGATCCGGAAGCACTTCGGAAAGCAGTGCAGCGGCGGCCACGGCGGCATCCTTTTTCTCCACCACCTGAATAGCGTTAGCACGACTCATCTCTTGGTCGTCGATGGCGCCGACTAATTGACAGAGCGCGGCCCAGGCCAGGGGAGAGCGCGACGGGAGATCTGCTCGATACAAGAAGATGGCGTCATAGAGTGGGAAAACTTTTTTGTCATCGACTAGGACGCGAAGCCCCAGTTTACTGAGCTGCCCGTCGGTGGTGTAGACGTTAGTCACGTCGACTTTTCCGGCAGCGATAGCGGTGTAACAGAGTTCGTGTTGCATCTCCAGAATGGTGGCAGGGTGCATGCCGTACCGACTCACAAGTAAACCCCATCCGTCTTTTCGCCCCCGAAATTCCCCATCCATAGCGACCCTCAGTTCCGGGTGGGCGGCCAGATCTGACAATGTCTTGAGGGGACTGGCATCCGGCACAGCCATGGCGTAGCCGTCGTTGAAGCCCAAGGGGTAGCTCATGCCGATGCCGTCCTTGGCGAGCGTCGAAAGGACGTCGGCGTCGCTGGGATTCTCGAGGTTTTTGAGAAAGACTTCCTTCACCGTGCCCAGGTACTCTGGGTAGACGTCGATCTGCCCTTGGCGCAGGGCATCGTAAATCACCTGGGTGGCTCCCAGCGATTTGCTGTAGTGAACTTCTGCTCCAGATTCACGGGCTAAAGTACTCATCGCCTCTCCCAGGATCCACGATTCAGGAAAGGCTTTGGACCCGATGGTGATCTCCTCGGTGGGCTCGGCCGAAGACGACCCAACCAGCATCAGCAATAACAGTGTTGTCAGCCAAAGTCGGATCGGGCTCAGCATAGACCCTGCACATTCTGCGCCTTGAGAAATTCGCTGACGAAGTCATCCTTGGGCTGATCGATGATCTCCTTGAGGGGTCCGCGCTGGACAATCTCGCCGGCCCTCATCAGCGCGATCTCATCACCCAGATAGGCGGCTTCAGACATATCGTGGGTGACCAGAATGACCGTTTTCCCCAGGCTCTTGAAAATGTGGCGAAGATCCGTCTGAAGTTGCCCGCGCACGATCGGATCGAGGGCGCCCATCGGCTCGTCCATCAACAGGACCTGAGGGTCCAACATGAGGGCTCGCATAATTCCCACGCGCTGCCGCTGACCTCCGGAAAGCTCGGCCGGGAAGCGGTGTAACAGGTCTTCTGGTAAGGCGACCAAGGCGGCTAACTCGCTGAGGCGGGCCTCCATTTTGGGCGCGTCCCAGCCCTGTTGACGAGCCACCAAAGTCGCGTTTTGGGCGGACGTGAGATGCGGGAAAAGGCCGCCGTCTTGAATCACATAGCCCATCCGAAGTCTCTGCTGCCGAATGTTCGAGGGTGTCAAAGGGGTCCCGTCAAGGGTCACCTGGCCACTGTCGGCTTGAACCAGTCCGATGACCAAGCGAAGCAAAGTGGACTTCCCGCACCCGGAAGTGCCGATCAAGGCCAAGCTCTGTCCCGCCTGGACCTCAAGGGACGTGGGGCTCAGAACCGTCCGTTCACCGTAAATTTTGCTGACCTCATCGAGGGTGATCATATAGTGGTCCGCACAAGTTTTTTTACAAATCTTTCCGCCCAAGCTCCGCCTTGCGGCTTCGCTCATCAGTTGCGTATCGAAGGATATGCGCCTTCTTCGTTCCTTGCCAGACAAAGCTTGGACAAAAATCTTCAATGCAAAGAATTATGCGGAACACTATGGCTTGGGGTTCAACCACGCGTGGGTCCTTTTTCGCAAAGAAGACTTCGACCGATCCCTCGTTCTTTTTGCGGCGAGCTTTTCCTACAACCACTGTCGCAGATGCTCTTTGCTGGGTATAAGCCATAGTATGGATATTGAAGCTCGCAATGGACCGTCGGAGATTCTACCCCACTACGGCTCTCCCCGAAGTCCTCGCACTCCGATCAGCCTCTTCACCCTTACCGTCTTTGTGATAGGGCTCATTCTTGGGACCGCGACAACCTATCACTTTCGCCATGCCTTTCTCTGGGTGGATGAGGGCGAATATCCGACACTGGGTCTAGCAGGATGCTCTGCCAACCTCACGACCCTCGGGGTCGCGGTGGAGGCGTATGCTAAGAACAACGGTCACTACCCACAGAGCCAGCACGACCTGGTTCCCGACTATCTCAAGGAGATTCCCCTCTGTCCCGTGGTGCAAAGGGCGACCTATCGCACCTCGTTTGGGCCCGAGATCGCTCGTCACCCCACCACGAACCCAAACTACTTCGTGGTGGAATGCTGCGGAGCCAACCATCGCAACGTGCGCGTGGCGGCGAATTTCCCCGCCTACGACAACGTGAGCGGTCTGCAGATGAAGCGGCAATGGTGGGGGAGATGAAGGCAAAGCTCATTTGGAAGATCCTACTGGGACTCGGTTTCTTGGTCTCAGGCGGGTTATTACTTGTACCGAATTTTATTTGCACTCGCAATTACGGTCCGTTAACCATTTGCAAATCCAACTTGAAAAACATCGGCACAGCGCTCGAGATGTATTCCACCGATTACAGCGGCCACTATCCGCGCAACCTTGGTCTGCTGGTCCCGAACTACCTGAAAGCACTCCCGGTCTGTCCCACGGCAGGTTACGTCACCTACCGAGCCGAGTTCGGACCCTCGGCCCCCGGAAACGAGAAAGAGCCCTTTGAGGATTATTACTTGGTGGAATGCACCGGAGCCAATCACCTCGACTATCAAGTTCCCGCTGACTACCCGAAATATAACGGCATCGAGGGCTTGATCGAGCGACCTCGTTTGTGAGGGGCTGGGGGCTTCAGACCGAGCCTAAATGGGGCTTGCCAAAGTCGGCTAGCAGAAACCCGATGCTGGCGAGACTGTCTCCAAAGCTTTCGTGGAAGGCTCCGGCGTTTTGCTGGGGCGCCGTGATGTTCCAATTGCACATCGAGTGACCGAACTCGTGCTGCAAGACTCCCAAAACTGGGAGGAGCACGCAGAGGATTATGACCTCGAAAAGTTGAGACAGTTATTGCGCGAGGCCTTAGTCGCACCACTTTCCAAGATAGGCTGCCAACATATCGGCGTTCACTGGTTGGGTGCGATGGGCCACGTAGCCGTCGGGGCGAACAAGGTAGGCGGAGCAGTCCGTGGCCGCGTAGTCATGATGCAGTCCGGTTTCGGCATCGAAAAGATACTGCTCGCCGTCTTTGAGAGGCGGGGCTTCATCGTCGGCACCGATCCATATGATCTGAACTAAGGGCGCGTAGCGCTCTCGAATCAGAGCCGCGATGGCGTCGAAACGATTCCAAGAATTGTGCTCACCACTACCAAACAGCAAGAGGTGGAATCGGCAACCGGTGAAGTGATCGTGTAGCCGGACAGTACCTCCGGCGCCTGACTCTCCCACTCCGTCCGGGGCTCGGGAACCGGCCCTTACCCCCTTGTTGAAGAGCCATCCCGGTCCGTGATGAGTGGGCTCATCGCACAAGGAGCGGCTGTGGTAATGAATGTCGAGTTCGGTCACGGTGCGACGGATTTTCTGCTTCGCGGGGGCGAAATTGGTGATCGCGCGCATCACCCGTCCGCGAATGGCGGCGGCCACTGGAGATCGAAGCGATATGATTTTGGTTCCGCGACGCGTGGCATCGACCAGATTCTTACCAATGGGGAAGCGTTCTTCTTGATAGGTATCCAGAAGTTTAGGGCTCATCGCCCGCTGCGTGACCAGAGCCAGTTTCCACGACAGGTTGTGAGCGTCGTGGATACCAGTGTTCATCCCTTGGCCGCCCAATGGGCTGTGAACGTGTGCGGCGTCTCCCGCGAGAAAAACGCGTCCGGATCGATATTCTCTAATCTGGCGCTCGTGGATTCGGAAATAGCCGGCGTTCTGGATCTCGGTGACCTGAACCGGCGCAGGGACTTTCGCGGAGATCTGGTCTCGCACGTCAGATTTGGCGGCGTCCTCATCGTTAGGATAGCGGGGCGGTTCCGTCTCCGCTACCAAGCGATAGAATTTGTCACCCAGGGGAAAGAGAGCCAGGGGCCCGTCGTTGCCCGCGAAAATGAGCATCTCGTCATTGATCGGCAAACCATCGAGAAAAAGGTCGGCTACGATCCATTGGCTAGTGAGGGCTTCACCATCGAACGCGAGATTCAGAGCGTGACGCACTCCGCTGTGGGCACCGTCGCACCCCACCACCCAACGGCTTCGGATAGTCGCTCCCGATTCGAGATGGGTCGTGACCTGGTCTTCGGACTGTTCCAGACTCGCTAACTTGCTGGCCATTGTGACCTCCACACCGAGTTGCCGGAGGTGATCGCGGAGGATCGCTTCGGTCTTGTGTTGTGGAATCATCAGAGCGGAGTCGAAGCGACTTTCCGGACTCTCAAGTTCCAGGTGACCGACCCTTTGACCGTCCACGAAGACGCTCACTCCGTAGCAGGCGAATCCGGCGTCGACGAAAGCCTGGCCCAAGCCCATCTGCTCAAAGAATTCCGCGGTCTTGCTCCAGACCACCGCCGCTTTGGTTCGTATGACGGGTTCCGGCAACTGTTCGATGATGCAGACATCCATCCCAAAGGTTGTCAGTTCGCAAGCCATAGTCAGACCCACAGGCCCCGCTCCAACAATCAGGCAATCAAAAGTTTTCAAGAAGCGCCTCCCCTAAGGTCTTCGTCGAAGCGATGAAGTTTCTTCCTATTGAGCGGTTTGAATGTCGAGGAAAGGGACATTCGCATCGAATTCTCCCAAAAGCGCCACTTGGGCATTTTCACAGGAGTGGCAAACTTCTACCCCGGCGGACGCGCGTAAAGCCGATAGAGAAAGGCCCCCATGACGATAGATGCGAGGAGTGTGGCTGTCTTGAGGGCTGGATGAGCGAGCCACGAAAAGTGGACACCCATGAGGCCGAGGGAGCCCAAAGTTGCCAAGAAAATGAGCAGTCCACCGAGACCGCCGCCCCAAACGGTAGGCGGGTAGAAGCCTTGCTTTATCGGATACCCGTTATATCGATGTCGTCCGGCGGATACCGCGGCGCCGACTGTAAAAAGCAGCCAGAACAGGGCAAAACTCAAGAATCCGAATCCCTCGGGGACGAGAGGGTCCAAGAGTGCATAGGTAATCATGCTGAATGCGGCCCCGAAGGAGGCCGCAACAACCCAAAGGTTGGCGCCTCGACCGGTTGCCTTCCACTCACACTTTGGACACCACAAGTGATAGCCTGTTTTGGTTTCGCTTTCGGTTGTGGAGATGGTGACTACATAGAGAGGAATGTAGGTAGTTTTGGACCATTTCCATTGGACTTTTTCCACCACTTTCGCGGGGAACGTCGCAGCGCACAGATCGCATTCGGTACCCTCGACCACGTCCCCGCGCGTGGCGCGCATGAAGGCGATTCTCGGGCCGACCTCCGTCAGCGCCGCGACGGCCGAGGAGCGTGAAGCCCCAGACTTTGTTAGCGACTGAATACAGTCGTGTTTGGTGCCCCCATTGGCCAGAATTTTCGCACACTCTTTGGTCGCGTGCTCCGGGTGGCCGGGTTCAGGTTTTTGTTGAACGATTCTTGGACACCAAGTTCGCATGGAGTCCTGACTCTCGGTTTCCCTACCTCGTCGGGTTCCGAGGAAGGCGATTCCACCCAGTAAGGTCGCGGCGATGGGAAGGTAGAGAAGGGTGTATCCAGTATTCACCTGAGGCGACGTGAGGGTGGCACAGCCGGCTCCAAAACCGAAGAAAGCGGCGATGAAGACGAATCCCTGTCCGATGGTGATGCCGTCAGATTTGAAGGATGCTGAGCGGAGCCAATATCCTTCCGGCACGGGGTAGGCTCGATAGGTCCCCCTTGACGCGCGTCTGGACATCACTACACAGAACGCCACGAAGCCCGCAAACAGGCAGAAGGCGGTGAGCCCGCCTCCCAGCTTGGCAAAATAGTCCAAGTAGCTAGCTGCGGCGATCGGTGGAGCGACCCACAACAGACCTTGGAGAGCGGACTCCACCGCGCTTGGGGCGAAACCGTTGCGGCACTGCTGGCAGACGTAACCCAAGCCGTCCAGAGTACCCTGCTTCCACGACAATCCTCCACGTTTTTGCCAGCGCATCTTTTGAGCGCGAAACTCTCTGGATTCCAGGCGGCGGCCACAATAGTCGCAACACCCTGAGGGATTGTAGTCCTCGGCGTTGGCCTGCAGTTGGTGACGCTTGAGCGGGGCAATTCGACCCGCTTCGACGACTGTTGCAATCGCGTCTCCGGGCGAGACGCCGCTCTGTTGCAAGCGAGAATACGCCGAGCGATGACTGTGACCGTCGAGAATATCTTCCATCGCGGACTGCAGAACGGAATCAGAATACATGAGAGCCCCCTCCTATTCCCTCTGCCGGTTCGACATTTGCGAGGAGTAATCTTTCTATAGCAAGAGCACCAGAACTTGATAACGGCCTTGCGTAAATTCAGCGCACAGGAGATGCAAGAAAATGTGTTTAGTTCACATTTTTGGATCTCATTTTGGGTTATACTAAAAGATGTGTTCGTTCGACGTAACAGATCCAGGCGGGGGATGTCTCTTCTACTGGAATTACTCCTAGGTTTTTCCATGATCACCCTCGTACTGCTGGTGATTTTTCAGCTTTTCCCAGTGGCGGATCGTTCCGTTTCTTTGGCCGATCGAACCACTCAAGCCAACTACCTCGCGCGCACCGTGATGGAGAATCAGTTAGATAAAGATTACAGTGCGCTTGACGTTGGTGTTCCCATCACTGATTCGGTGATTTTGACAAACCATACTCAGCGTCGAGGCTCGGCGCTTTCCACAGAATTTCTTTATCGCGTGGAGATTCGAAAACCCGTGGCGGCAGTCGAGGTCAAGGACATTATCGTGGGAGTGTCTTGGAAACAGGGTGCGGCGGATGCCGCGCGACCAACGTCTGTCAGGCTCCAGTCGTCCAAAGGGAACCTTTGGTGAGACGGGCGCGGGGGTTCACTCTCGTCGAAGCAGGCGTTGTTCTCTCTCTGTTGGCCGTTCTCATGACTTTGGTGGCTCTCTATTTCGTAAGAGGACGTCGCTACACCGCGCAAACCGAAACCTACGCTGGAGTGCAACGGACCGCCAATCAGATCGTGCGGCGGGTGACCGACGATCTTTATCGCGGCTCGGCGCAGCAGAGCCAAACCAATTCCAATTCGGTGCTTTTTCTCTCTTTCTCTTTGCCTGGTGGTAGCGAACCTTACTTGACTCTCGAGCCCACCTCTGGAAAGATTCTTTGGCAAAAATGGGTGGGCTACTATCACGATCCCGTACGCCAAGCGGTAATAAGAACTGAGGTTCCCCTTGACTCTCCGACTTCTGACGTGATGATAAGTCCAGAGCCGGAGATCGCCTTGACGGATTTGCCTACAGTATCCGGCCCTCATCAGCCTTTCGGCGAGGGCCAGGTGCGCGACTTTTCCGTCCGCTCAACGGGCAAGCGGTTTGTGGTCAGTCTCACGGCGCACGGTGTGGCACCAGAATCCGGTGCGAGTGACTCAGAGCGAGAGGTCAGCGTGACGGTGACTTCGGAAGTGAGCTTGATGAATTAGGGCCGATCGGCCTTAGTGTGGACCATCGAAACGGGCTTAAGGTCCGGCGGGTCGAGGGAAAGGACGAGGTCGATGACATTGAGAGCAAACAACAAGAAGGCGGGGATGGTTCTGCCCTCTTTGCTCACGTTGACCATCATTCTTCTCATGTTGGCGTCGGCACTTTTAGCTTCCGGCACTACGAGCCTCAGAGTGGCCACTCACGATCAGCAGTCCGACCAGGCGACCTACGCCGCGGAAGCCGGGTTGGTCAAGGCGGCCCAAGAATATGTTGACCAAGGATCGCTGCCTCAGCCCTACGAGCGATCCCTCGTGCCTACCGGCAGCAAAGTCATCGTCACCATTTACGAGAATCCGGGGTCCACGGAAAAGCGAGTGGCCGGCTTAGTCATTCCAAAAAAATCGGCCTACTTGCTTGCCGAGGGAGTCTCCGAGAACGGCACCCGGCGCAAATCCGGCGCTCTGTTCCGCATGGGTTTAGAAGCCTTTCAGGTCGGCGCCCTGGCCGACAAGTTGGTAGCGGAGAATTCCGATTTCGACGCCTACAACTCCGAGCGCGAGAGTCCAGGATTTTCCGGTCCGGGATACGATCCCTCAGCCAAGGTCGATGACGTGGCGCTGGTGGCCAGCAACACCACCTCGGGCACCACTTTCGACCTCAACAATGTTCGACTCGACGGCGGACTCTATGTCGGGCCGGGAGGTGACACTGGCTCCCAAGTCGTTAAGACCGGAACCACTTCCGTAGGGCGTGAGGCTGTCTTGGCAGAGTCCATCGATATCGATGAGATTGAAGTGCCGGGGGGAGATGATGGCGATGAAGGGGACCCGCAGATTCCGACCTTAGGGTCGTTAGCTTTCACAGGCGTAACTACCAATGGTGATTGGAGCTTTTCCGACGGCGGGAACTTGAATTTCACTGTGGGTCCCTATAACGGGTCCAGTCAAGGCGGCAACGTTGATGCGCCGGCACCCCTAAAGACTCTGTGGGGTAGTGAGAGCGTAAATGGCGCGCAGGTGCCGGTTCTCCAGGTCTACTTGGACGTCCCAGGTGGAGCTTGGGCTAAGATCCTTAATGATGGAAGCGGGACTTTTTTTTACAAAGAGTCGAACGGTACCATCCGACAAGGCACCTCCCCAGATTTTGAATCGCGCATCTTCGGAGGTGGGGGTGGAGGTGGATACTTGAACTCAACAACTAACCCCGCCCAACTTGATCCCGGGCGCTACGATTCGGTGACCATTGACGAGGACTGGACGGCTAACTTCGACCGCGAAGGTGGCACTTACGTTATCAAAGACTTGCTTGTTAAAGATAGCGGCCATTTGAAATTTCTGGACGGCGGAAAGCCTGTGACGATTTACGTCACCAACTCGCTTTCGGTGGAAGGCGAGGACGCTCTCCTTAACGCGAGTCGATTGGCCCCCCATTTGAAGGTCTACTACACTGGAGAGCAAGATGTGAACCTCTCCGGCGGGGCCAACGCCTTCTTCACCCTGATAGCGCTTCATGCCAACATCAGCTTGAAAGGCCCTGAGGGTATCAGAACTCAGTTTTTCGGAGCCTTGGTCGGGAAAGACCTGGAAGTGAAGAACGCGGCTTTTCATTACGACACAGCCACCTCGGGCATCGGAACCGGAACGAGTGGCACGTCGCTCTCCTTGCTCCACCGTCATCGGCTTTAAGGATCTCCAAACCGAGACTTGACTTGATCTGCTGGCTTACCTTTGTGGCGCCCTCATCGCCGAAACCTTGAGGTCGCGTTCGGTGGGGATGTTGTAACAATACGGTAACAATTCCCCGTTTACAGGCAACTCTTGGGCCGTCGTCATCGTTGAGAATACACTCATACGAACTCAAGGAGCACGACGATGATAAACCCTTTTATGAACACTGGATTTGCAGGCACCCAGGGCGGCTCTGCTCAGGGTCTGCCCGGTGCGGGCGGTTTCGGTTTTGGAACCCCCTCTCTCGGTATCGGGGCTCCCGGATTCGGCCTTGGAGGCACGCCAGACCTGATGGCGATGATGCAGGGAGCATCGGGCGGTCCCGCTGGGGAAGCGGCGCTGATGCAGATGATTCAGATGCTTATGGCTCTCATCAGTGGTCAGGGTTTGGGAACGGACGCTATGATGTCCCCAGGAATGGACCCTATGTTCGGTGGCGCCGGCGGACCCACAGGGAACGGGATGCAAAACTTCTTGGGAGGCTCATCGTCGGGTGGCGGTGGAGGCGTCGGCGGTGGCGGTGGCGGCGGCGGTTACGGTGGTTCT
>JBBKWP010000303.1:0-2795 GCA_037968995.1 Candidatus Xenobia bacterium | reverse complement strand
GTCTCCCTCCAGTCGGATTCTCGGAAGCGACGAACTCTGTTCCGCTTGCAAATATTTGAGCAGACCTTCCCGAATGTTGCAGTGGAGATCCCAGGCGTCGGCGGCGTTGTCGGCGGTCGCGATGACTCGAATTTTCACCCCCTTTTCCGTGAATTCCAGAACCTCCAACTTCGGTTCGTAGTTCTCAGACCAAAGCTCGGACTCTTTGGCCAGTCGGAGATACTCGGATCGCAATCCGTCGAGATCCACGAAGTAGTCGAGATGGATTTCAACGGTTCTCAGAGTTTGCGGGTTCTTGAGTGAGTAACTTGAGAAGGGTTGGCTGATGAAGTAAGTCAAAGGAATGATGAGGCGGCGTTCGTCCCACGTTCTACAGAGGACGTACATGTAAGTGATCTCCTCCACGTAGCACCAGTCGTCTTCATAGAGAATGGCGTCGCCAACACGGATAGGACGACTTATCGCGATCTGAATGCCGGAAATGATGTTGCCTAAAATCGGCTGAGCGGCGATACCCAAAACAACGCTGACCACTCCCGCGGAGGCCAGAAGGCTGAACCCGACAGACTCAAAATGCGGAGTTTTAGCGGCGATGGTGCCCACTCCGATGGCTAGTGCGAGGAAGCTCAGCAAGCGGCGTCCTACACTCAGATAGGTGAGTTTGCGCTTGTCAGAGAGATGAGCGATGTCGTCGAGGTCCTTGACCGATTCAATCTCACCGCGGATGATGCGAGTGGAATATTCATTGAGAGTTGTCGATACGACCCAGATCAGCGCGCAGAAACCGATGAAAAGCAGAGCATAGAGTAGGGGGTCGGGGATCGGGACCCACCATTGAAGTGCGAAGTAGGGGAACCAGGTGGCGAGCAGGATGAGATAGCCTTTGTAGATTTTGTCGATGATATCTCGGCGGACGACCCGGTCTAGAAGGTGTTTGGAGAGCTTAGCAATTCCTATACCTAAGGCGATGGACGCGACCAGCAGCATCCAAGCCCAAACCGGTGTGCCATCGGGCGTTCTGTTGAGAACAAGGCTCGGAAGTTGGTCTTCCCAGGGGCGTGGACCCCAGATCTCAAAGGACTCTGCGGTTCGGTCAACCGTGGTCGGGGCGAAGAGCCAAATGTCGGCGGACCCTTGGGTGCGGTAGCGCATCAAGTAGATCTCGAATTGACCAACATCGAGCGGTAGACTGGCCAGCAGATACGCCTTACGAGGTTTCCCTCCTATGGCGGAATCGGCCGTGGGTGAGGGTGGCCGCTCTCCGTCGCTGCGATCGGGTAAACTGGAGAACGGAAAACCAGTCTGACGGTCCATGACCAAGTACAACTTCCGGGCGAGATTCGCGCCGCGTTCAGCTTGTTCACCCGATGGCATTTCGTTGAGGTTGAGGGCGAAGGCGGCCTCTGCGAAATTTCCCTTGCGGCTTTCCCGTACGAAAAAGCTCAAGGCCCTTTCAGGGGTTGTGAGTCGGCGCGCCGCAATTTTAGCGAAGCCTGGCAATCCGGTGTTGAGTGACTGCACGGACTCGAACAGGCCTTCGGCTGTGAGGTCTGCGGTCTCTTCGGCCGGCAAAGGGATGGTCCAAAAGCCGAAAATGAGAACGCAAAAGAATAAAGCTTGCCGTGAACGTGGGACCATACCTCATTACACCACTCTCGTTTCGCTTCGGGTCATGTACGATGGGGTAGGTTCCTCCCATCCTGAGAGATAGCATCGTTTTAGATTCTTTCCTAAGACGGGGGACTCGGCGGCGGCATCCTGAAGAGAGAATGGTTAGGACGTTCAAATGGACTGGAACCCCAGGATTAACACAGACCCGAGAAAGCTCTTCCTGGGACACCAAGGACCGCTGAAGAACGGAAACTCTACTGCACGGACGGAAGCAGTTCCGCCAGCCGAACCGACCGAGACTATGGATTTCGGTCGCAACGCGACGCTTGAGGCTAAGTCGCTCCAAGATGGATCCCGGACGGGGACTAAACATCCCTCTCTTGGAGACAGTTCCACCTCATTCGGCGATATTGAGGGGATCAAAGTACCTCCCAAGGGCACGACTTCAAAGCCCGGCGTGCCATCAACGATGCCGCTGTTTCAAACCGAGGCGTTCTCCGGCTCTATCGATCCGGCTCTCACCGCGGCGGAGACTCTCTCTCCACCCAAGTCTACCGGCTTTTTACGAAGCCTGGCGTCTCATCCCCGTGGGGAAGCTTGGGCCAAGGTCTGGACAGAGCAGACTCAGAAAACTCAAGGCGTGGTGGACGTGCCGTTCGCCTTTCCCGGCGACCACGAAGGAAAGCTGGAGTTGGGCGCTGCGGACCTCCATTATCGAGGCCTCCGCGCGCTAGGTGCCGATGAGGCCGCGCGGGGTACTCTAGAGAACTGGCTGGACCTCGGTCAGCGCTTCACGGCCTTGCCGGGGCGCAATCGCTTGAATGAACTCGGCCGCTCAGGGATGCCGCGGCTTTCGGGCGTGCTGCTAGAAGAGGCCGAGCGTTCCGGTGATGTGAGCTTTTTGAAGGACGCTTATCAGGTTGTCGGGGACGACCATCGTCAGAACTGGTCAGACACTTACTTTAAAGCGACCCCCAACGGACTGAATCGATTTTGTGACGTGGATTACTCTCACGACGCCACCCTCGATGAAGCCGGAGGTGAACTCCAAACGGCCCGATATGGCGGAGACCCCATGCCGTTCAACCCCATCGATCTCAACGCCCACCTATTCGCAACCGAGAAGAATCTCGCTATTATGGCTAGAGGCCTCATGGCACACGGTGAGGGAACCTCCGAAGATG
>JBBKWP010000302.1:0-3116 GCA_037968995.1 Candidatus Xenobia bacterium | reverse complement strand
ATCTGCGCCCCAGATTCGTCAATGAGAATTTTGAGATTCTCGCTCGCTTCGTCCAAAGCCTTATTGCTGGAGATCTTTTCCTTGGCCCTGCTCTGGGTTTCGGTTTCCGCTGTCAACATGGTGCGCAGACTGTCAAGCAGTTTCTGTGAACGGCGGCTTCCCGCTAACGCTTCCTCAAGAAAGTTCTGCTCTTGGTCGTCGAATCGTGAGCCGAGACGTTTTTTGAGAAGCTTGAGGAAACCGGTGATAGCCCGCAGCGGTTCTCGAAGGTCATGAGAGGCTCCCCAGACGAATTGGGTTAACTCCTCGTTGGCTTGACCAAGAGCCTGTTCCCGCTCCTGGAGCAACGTATTGCGCCTTACGAGTTGAGCTTGGGCTTTTCGATTCTCTCGGAGTGCGAATTGGGAACGCAGCATGAAAAAGAGCGAAATTCCCAGCATGAGCGAACACGAGACACCCGCGACGAGTACCACTAAGGGAATCTTTATCCCCATCCATGGTTTGTTGTCGTCTTCCTCCCAAACTAGAACTTGCCAGCGCTTCCCTCCCATATCAAAGTCCGCCCCCTCACTACCATCTTGCCGCGAGGACGTTGCCCGTCGGTAGATTTCCCGGCCTTCATAATGAACCGCGACCCCGTAACCCTCAAGGTCCGTCTCTAGCGAGCCAAACATGGGGTCAAGGTACAATCCAGAACACAGATAGCCGTCGTATTCTAGAGAGAACAAGATGAGAAGAGTTGGATGATCAGATTCGATGTCGAAGGGCCCCGCCAGTCCGGTCTCCCTCGCAGAAATAGTCTCCAGAAACGGCTTAAGATTTGGGATCGCGACTCCCGAGGAAGAGACAGCCCATTCTTGTTGAAACTTCGGACCCAACCGTAGCAAGAAATGATAAACGGGATCGTCCGTCAGGTACGAGCGGGCATCGTTCTCCCACTCTTCCCTTGAAATACCACCAAGTCGGTTCCAACGCCCCCCCATACGGTTGAGGTTGAGAACGCTCTGGCCCACCCTGGCCTCCAAAAAATTCGCGACTCCATCCGCCTGTGAACGAATCGTCACCTTTCGTTGCTCAATGTCGTCGGTTCTCAAAGCCTGCCAAAGGAGAGCGCTCACAAAAACACCTCCAAGCGCCCCCGCGGCCGGCAGCCAGACAGAGAGGATTTGAGAGTTGGTGCGATCCAGCCCGACTATCACTGCCAAGGTTCCCAGTATCACAAACCCCAGGGCTGCGTGAACCGCCATTCTCGTCCAATGCTCCCAGCCATAGCTCGATTCGACGCCACTCAAATAACCGAATAAGGCCACCCAGCCGAGTCCGCCAACCGCAATTCCCAGGAAAACGACTCGAAAGCCCCGAGTAGAGAACATCAAAGCAAGTCCGATGAGCAGAAAGCAGAGAGCTGAGTTGGGCGCCATTCGGCCCGGATGGGATGTCTCGACTAGGACATAAGATTCCATCAGAACCTGGTCTATTCCTAAGTCCCACCCGAATCCGTACTGGAGAAGCGTCAAAGTGCCAAGAACAGCGACGACGCCCCCTAAGACCTGAGGCTCTCGACGTCGCTGGCGAGAAGCAGCGACAAATCCCAGACCGCAAAGCAAAAAGCCCAGAGCCGTGTTGAACGGCATGGGAGCGAAGCTTGCTGAAATCTGGAGCACTAAGAGATTGTGGGTATACCAACCGATCATCACCACGAGTCCCAATAGCGCGATGAGGAGTCCTCCTGCAGAGACTATAGAGCGTCGAACGACCTGGTTCACGAAAGGTTTATGAAGACCAAATGGATGTTATGCTACTGCTCACGCGCTCTCCTGTCCATCGTTTCAGAGCCCTCAGATCCTGAGAAGTTAGGAGTATTCAGTAAACGTTCGATTCGTTCCACCAAAGAGTTGAGACGGAACGGTTTTTGAATGAAGTCTAGGGCACCAAGCTCTATACTCTCTAAGATTTCCGACGAGTCCATGCGGCCGCTAAAGATGAGAACTTTGGTATCGCTGAGAAGATCGTCTTGGGCCAAGCGCCGCAGCAGGGCGAGACCGTTCAACCCGGGCAGATCATTGTCGAGAAGAAGCACCCGGGGACGGCCGGCTTTCCCTTCGATCCAATCCTCTAGCGCATACAGCCCGTCGTTATAGTGACCGACCGTGATGCCTCTTGCCCGACAGGCGGCGAGGACAAGATTGGAAAGCGCGATATCATCTTCCACAAGGAGAAGGTCGGAGCGTTGGTCGCTCACTACTCCGCCCGGACCCGGATCGCTCAAAACGACTTGGGCTCTCCCGTTCTGCTTAGCTTGATAGAGGGCAACGTCGGCTTTCCTGTACAGACTGTTGAGGTCCGTACCGCTGCTGGGGAAAACGCAGATGCCCGTGCTGAAGGTCGTCTGGAAGCTTCCCTCGCTGGAAGTGAAGGTCTGTCCACTGAATTCCTTAAGGAGCTTCTCGAACTTCTCGACCGCCTGAGGACCATCACAGGCCAGTTGACCTACCAAAAATTCTTCCCCGCCCCAGCGGCTCAAGACGTCTTCGTGACGGAACGTCTTTTTCAAGTGCTGAGCGAAAGCGCCCAGCACTTTGTCTCCCATGGCATGTCCGTGGACATCGTTCACGGACTTAAAATGGTCAAGATCTATGATGGCCAGGGAAAGACTTGTTTTTTGCCGTCTCGCCAAGCTGATCAGTCGTTCCAGACTTTGGGTTGCCAATTTTCGAGTATCCAAATTGGTGAGCGCATCGAGGCGTTCCTCTCGATGTTGAGAATGACGACGTCTCTGATTTTTCAATCGTCGAAGCAAGAACTCGTAATTTGGCGGCTTCACAAGTTGATCGTCAGCCCCAGCTTCATAGAGCAGGCGCGCTGTTTCAGACCGTTTGTTGTCAGTGATAAAGACCAGGGGAAGTTCGGATCGGCGGGGATCCGATCTTATCACTCGACAGATCTCCTCTCCACTGATTTCTGGAAGATCGACCTGGAAGAAAAGGACATCCGGCCGAAACGCCTCAAGTCGAAGCCATAGGTTCGCAGTTGTCTCCTCTGTCAGAACCTGGTAGCCGGCCTCGGTCAGAACGGCTTGGAATGATGCCAAAAATTTGGAATCGTTGTCCACAACG
>JBBKWP010000301.1:0-4222 GCA_037968995.1 Candidatus Xenobia bacterium | reverse complement strand
CCCACCGGACATAGGCGACGGGCCGGGGGCCATCGGTTTCGTGATCGGATACTGGGGTGTCCCTATCGGCTTGATTCTGGTGGGGCTGTTCAAGTCTGACAAAAAAGCAAACGATGATGTCGTCTCGGAAGCGCCGGGCGCGCCGGCTTTGGGTGCGACCGATGTCCCCTCTAGCTGGAGCCAACTGAGTCCTATCACCAAGGGCGCGATCGGTTGCCTGGGCCTGATCGTCGGATGGTTAGTGGTCGTTATGGCGGTGGCCGTGATGGCGAAGCTGAGCGGCGCTGCCTAAACGCTGCTGGGGCTGAGTGAGCGGCTGGATCTATGGTCTTTCGGCCGATCCACGGTGAACTCAAAGCAAAAAGGACCCGGTCCGTCATTTCGTGAGGGAGCTCTGAGTCCTTTTGCTCACCTCCCAAGCCGGTGAGGGCGGGGCGGTGGTCGGCTATTCAGTTGTATCGTAGAGGGTTGTCCGCCTCGGGGCAGCTGTAGCCTGGACCTTCCGGTTCCAGCGCCGTCCTATGGACGAGTCCTCTAGAATTTCGTGTTACGTTTTAAGGCTTGGTCTTTGGCGTTCAGCCCACCGTGTTGCCTCTGAAGACATTATGCCTCGGCCACCGATCTGGTCATAGTCTCCAGGTTGGTAGAGAAGAAGGATCTCTTGGGAGGGCATCCTTGGCGGCGAAAAGATGGGGTCCGAAAGGATGTCGAACAGGAGTTCTTGTTCAGCTGACCACGACGTCGGCGAGGGACTCGCTGTGAACGACTCTGTTGCGGCCGGTGTCTTTGGCCCGGTAAAGCATGTCGTCGGCCTTTCGAAGGTCGGAGTCGAGTTGGGACTCCTCGGTGGCGGTGAGCGGGGCCAAGCCGATGCTGAGTGTGACAAGGTTGTAAGGGTCGTTCTGACTGTGGACCAGACCGAGTTCTTCGACTTTGCCTCGAAGCCGCTCGGCGGCGACGGTGGCCCCTTGTAGTGTCTGAGCAGTTAGGATCACGAGGAATTCTTCACCGCCCATTCGATAGACGCGGTCGCTGCTGCGGATGTGGCCTTCTAGGGCTTGTGCGACGAGGCGCAGGGCGTTGTCGCCTTCGAGATGGCCGTAGGTGTCGTTGTACTTTTTGAAGTTGTCGATGTCGCAGAGGGCGAGGTAGAATCTGTGGCCGTAGCGTTTGCATTCGTCTAAGCGTCCGGGGATGTCGTCGGCGAAACGGAGTCTATTGCCCACCCCGGTGAGGGCGTCCTTGCGACTTTCTTCTCGTAGCTGTTCGCTCAAATCTTGCAGTTTGCGGTTGCTCTCGGCCAGCGCATTATGGACCTCGGTCACCCGTTCGGCGGACAGGAGGCGGCCTCGAAGTTCGCGCAGGTCTACGGGTTTTGGGAGATAGTCGTCGACTCCACTTTTGAAGCCATCTAGGACATGCTGCTTTCCGGAAAGGGTGGAGCAGATGATGATATAGGTGTAACGGTTTCTGGCTTGGGATCGCACTTTGCGACACAGGTCGAGTCCGTTCATCTTGGTCATGATAAAGTCGCTCAGAATGAGGTCGTAGGTGCCCTTTTTAAAGGCTAACCAGCCGGTGATTCCGTCGTCGGCTTCGCTGACACTGTGGCCGAGTTCGTGGAGGGCGTCGACTAAGATTCGACGCTCTTCTTCTTTGTCGCCAACAACTAAAACTCGCAACTTTACACTCCCTCCCTGTGCGTTTTTGGCCTTCAGGAAGGATTTCCTGTCGGTCGGCGGAGTGAGCTTGAGAGGGCAAGGACTACCTTGGGGTTTCAAGAACCTTAAAGAGATGAGCCGATTCACTTTCACTTTGCCCGAAGAGCTTCACCGCGAGATGCGAGAGGTGGCCAAAGCCGAGGGAGTTCCGATGGCGACGCTGTGTCGCGAAGCCTTGAGCTTGGCGCTCAGGACCAGAGAACAGCAGGCGGTTAAAGATCAACGGGTCCTCGTCTTTAAGAATACCTCGCTCCGTCTGATGACGGAATCGCCCAAGCCTTTGGCGCCGCCGGTCTTTCGACCGTTCGCTCGTTCCGATGCTCACGAGTACCGCCCCCCTTTGAGACCGCCGCCACGGAGTTCGTCGCGGCATCTCGACGAAATGTGGGCCTAACGCGTTATGTCGATATCTCAACTTCGACCTCTGCTGTCCCGTCTGGGGAACGCGTCGGTGGTTTTCATGACGGGCGCCGGGATTTCGGCGGAAAGCGGCATTCCGACCTTCCGAGGTAAAGAGGGCTATTGGACGGTGGGGTCGCGAAACTTTCACCCAACCGAACTTGCCACCCGTCAAGCGTTCACGGAGATTCCGGAGGAGGTTTGGTGCTGGTATCTCTACCGTCGCGGAGTGTGCAACGAGGCGCTACCGAATGCTGGGCATAACGCCTTGGCCCGTATGGAAGAGAGTTTGGGCGACCGCTTTTTGCTGGTGACTCAGAACGTCGATGGTCTGCACGAGCGGGGGGGCAATTCTATGAAACGGATCTTCGAGGTTCACGGCAACGTGAACTTTATGCGCTGCTGGGCAGAGTGCAATCTGACGCTCTGGCCGATTCCCGACGAGATTGGTCCGAAGGCCCGCGGGGCGACGATGACGGACGAGGAGCGCGCGCTGTTGGTGTGTCCGGAATGTGGGGGGAGAACGCGTCCTCACGTACTCTGGTTTGATGAGTGTTATGACGAGACGTGGTTTCGCTTCCACAGTTCGCTTGCGGCGGTGAAAAAATGCGGCGCCCTGGTGACGGTGGGGAGTTCGGGTTCGACGAACCTTCCTATGCAGATGGCGAGTCTGGCTTCGGGCACGGGAGCGGTCCTGATCGATATCAACCCGGAGGCCAATCCTTTTTCGAGAATGGCGCAAGGCGCAGGAGGTTTCTGGCTGAAACGACCTGCGGGAGCGGCGCTCAACGAGTTGAGGGAACTGCTCTAAAGCCTGTTGTTCCTGGGCGCGGGGGGATTTTTGGTCGATTAAGTAGAACTAAGGAGATGGGGAATTATGGGGAGAAGAGTTTAGGAGTCGTCGTATGGAGTCTGTCTGGCGTCTTTGCGTGAAGACTCGATTTCTGTTGGCTTTATGTCTGCTGGGTTTTCTTCTCAACGGGTGCGATTCCGGCCAATTCTCCACACTCCCCGACGCCTCTGGAGGTGTCCCGTCCAACCCAGAAGCTCCTTCCAATACCCTCACCATGGATCTCTCTTCGGTGGCGAGAAGTTCTCGCGATATCGCACGGGTGGAAGTGACGGCTTTTAGTCTGCGGGGCGCGGAGTTGACTCGGCAGCAAGTCCCGTCTTCTTTGATGGTGAGCTTACCTCGTCTTCCGGCGGGTTCGGCGCGGTTGAGGACGGTGGCCTTTAAAGACTCGGGTAAGGTGCTGGGCTATTCGGACCTTTTGGTGGCGGTTCCCAATGCGAAGACGGTGATACCGCCGCCTTTCGAGCTGACGGATCGGGTTCCGCCGCCGGCCACGCCAGGCGCTCCTTTTCTAGCCTTTCTGGTGCTGCCGTCGACTTTTGAGGCGGGCACGACCTATAGTTTGGAGATCGGCGCCTTCGACACTCAGGGCAAGCTGGATACGACGGTGGAGAATTCGCTCACTTTTTCGAGCTCGGGTGCTCCGGCGACCCTTCCCTCGACCAGACTGAAGTTTGTGCAGGGCCGCGCGGTGGTCGGTTCGGTACTCTTTAGGCGCGGTACGAACGGAACGGTGACTTTTTCGGCCAGCGCCAGTGGTTTCGCCTCGGTGACGTCCCCGACTCTTCCGGTGCGGAGTCGATAGCTTGAGCGATCACTCCTTGGAGATTTTCGAGACGAGGCTGGGATGGATGGAGGCGCGCTGGAGCGGAGAGTGCCTGGGGAGTCTGCGCCTCTTAGAAGAACAGACTGCAGACGGGCCTGGATCTGAGTCGGCCTTCGCCCAGCGGGTGCGTGCGCATTTTCGTGGAGAGGTGCAAGATTTTCGGGATGTTCGGTTGGATTTTTCCAGACACACGGCGTTCGCGGCTTCGGTGTATCGGGCGGCCCAAGCTATTGAGCCGGGTTGCGTTCGGACCTATGGGGAGTTGGCAACTGAGATGGGTTCTCCGGGCTCTTCGCGGGCGGTGGGGAGCGCCTTGGGAAAGAACCCGACGCTTCTGGTGGTGCCCTGTCATCGGGTGGTGGGGGCCGGCAAGTCTTCGGGGGGTTTCAGCGCCCCGGGCGGTTTGGCCACGAAGAGCCTGAT
>JBBKWP010000300.1:0-9491 GCA_037968995.1 Candidatus Xenobia bacterium | reverse complement strand
CATGATGACCTACGTCGATGGTTTCGTGGCCGCAGTGCCCACGGAAAACAAAGAAACCTATCGTAAACTAGCGGAAGAGGCTGCCGCCATCTTCAAGGAGTTCGGTGCTACCCGGGTGGTGGAGTGTTGGGGCAGCGACGTTCCCAGCGGCAAACTCACAGACTTCCATATGGCGGTCCAGGCTGAAGAAGGAGAGAGCATCGTTTTTTCCTGGATCGTTTGGCCCTCTAAAGAAGCCCGAGACGAAGGCAATCGAAAGGCCATGACCGATGAGCGAATGAAAATGGAAGGGGCCCCCTTCGACGCCAAACGAATGATCTATGGCGGCTTCGAAGTCCTTTTGGATCTATAGGCCAATCTGGCCTCAGTGATCAACGGAGTGAGTATGATCCGCAGGCGAAGGCTGGTTGTCCGGCGGTCTGTTCTTTTTCTCACGAGTCTATTGCTCGTTTGGTGCTCCACTTCGGCCGCGGGGGACGACCAGGCGGAAACGCAAGTGATACAGGTCGGTTCGCCTTTGACGGAGACCCGCGTTTTACCTGAGGGCCTCTTCCAGTGGGAACTTCGCCGCCACGACGAAAGCGTGCTCACCTTCTACTCCACCTTCGAAAGGCTAGAGCGTGATTTGCCATTGGCTGTCTGGATGCAGGGCAGCGGGTCGTCATCTCTATTCACCATCGAGAACGGTCGGGCTCGTTCTCGAGTTCTCTCACTGATTTCGACGCTCCTCGGGCCCGAGGTTCAACTCCTCGCTGTGGAGAAACGCGGGGTGGAGTTCGGGGAGAACGTGAACGGCGGAGCCTTGGGCGCCAGCCGAGAGTACCACGAGTTTGCGACGCTCGAGGACCGGAGCGCGGACGTGGTCCGTGTCCTGGAAACCTTCCGAGATCAGAATATACTACCCAAAAACGTCTTAGCGATCGGCCATTCTGAAGGCGCCGATGTGGCGGCGAAAGTCGCCGCGGACGACCCCGGGGTGACCCATCTTGCTTTCCTGTCTGGTGGAGGGCCCAGCCAACTGGTGGACCTCATGACCTTGATCCGAAAAGGCGCGGGTTCCCCGGAAGAAAAAGAGGCGGAGATCGACGCTCTCTGGGACCAATGGCATGCCATCCGGGCCGACCCTCGTAGCGCTGACACGATGTGGCTCGGACATGCGTATCGACGCTGGTCAAGCTACTTTAATCATCCTCCTGTAGAGAGCCTCTTAAAGACCAACGCCAAAATACTGATCATCCAAGGCAGCGCCGACGATGCCGTACCCATCGAGAGCGCCGACCTTTGCGCTGTCGAGTTGAGTCGCGCCGGGCGCGATTTTGAATATTTGCGTCTCCCGGGGGCCGATCATAGCCTTCGTACCCCTCAACAGGTGTCGGACAGTCGCCAACCCTTCCTCTCGTTAGGCCAAATTCTGCATAGGTTCTTCCTTGGATCCTAGCCACTGCCGCAAAACCGCGCACAGGTCATCGCGGGAAAGTGGCTTGGTCAAATAGTCGTCCATCCCAGCCTGAAGGCAACGCTCCCGTTCGCCGACCATGGCGTGCGCGGTCAAAGCAATAATGGGAGTCTTTAAACCTTGATGGCGGAGACGCTGAGTCGTTTCATAGCCATCCAACTCGGGCATCTGACAATCCATGAAAATCAGGTCGTAGCTTCGTTCGCGAAGCTCGGTTAATGCCAAAGTACCGAGTTCCACGGCGGTGACTTCCAGCCCCAGCTTTACCAGCTGAGCCTCGACCACCTTACGGTTAATGGGATTATCCTCCACCAGAAGCACGCGGGCCGTGACAGGCCCGGCACTCCAAGTCATGTCGTCTGGACGGTTCTTGCTCTTCGCCACCGTCGCCTCAATGAGTGGGATCTCGAACCAAAACTTCGAGCCTTCGCCAAATTCACTGTCGACTCCTAACTCCCCGTCCATCAGCTTTACCAAGCGTCGCACTATGCTGAGCCCGAGTCCGGTTCCTTCGTACTGGCGCGATGTTGAACTGTCCAGTTGAGCGAAGGGCACGAAAAGTCGTCCGAGATCCTCGCGGCGAATGCCAATTCCGGTATCTCGCACCACGAAACGCAAGCGATCCTCCCGGACGCTCACCAACAACTCCACGGTACCCTCGGGCGTAAACTTCATCGAGTTGCTGACCAGATTCACCAGGATCTGACGCATCCGGTCAGGGTCACCGAAAAGAGCAGGTGGAACAGCGTCGTCAACCTCAATCCTTATCCCAAGCCCTCTCTCCTCAGCCTGCAACCGAAACAAAGCTAATGTGCTGGCGATAGCTGTGCGCAATTCGTAGGGCCGTGGGCTCAGAACCAGATTCCCCGCCTCGATACGAGACAGGTCGAGAACGTCGTCAAGCACAGCCATCAAACTCTGGGCGCAATCCTGGATCGTCTCTAAACAATCAAGTTGATAATCGTCCAGGGTAGTGTCGAAGAGCATATCCAGCATGCCGCGCATCCCCGTCATAGGCGTTCTCAGCTCGTGGCTCATGTTGGCTAGAAACTCTGACTTCACCCGACTGGACTCCAAAGCCGCCAATTCGGCTTCGCGTCGATCCTGGATGTCGAACACGGTGCCGACCCACTCTCGGATCTCCCCGACTGGGTCCAGCAAAGGTACACCCCGAACTTCGAAATGGCGATAGGAAGCGGTGGGCGCGTGCCACAGTCTCCCCGATGCTTGGTAAACGTGCTTTCCCTGCGATGCCGAAAGGAAGTTGCTTAGGAGTTCGTCTCGGTCCTCGGGATGAATCGCTTGCGTCCATCCGTCGCCTTTATGCTCCTCAAAGGATTGCCCGGTATAGCTCTCCCACTTTGATTGTTGGACCACGAAGTGACCTCGAGGGTCGCTCACCCAGACGATGGCCGCGGTAGCCTGAATCAGCGAACGATAGCGCTCTTCACTTTGCTGCAGAGCCTGTTCTACCTGATGACTACGGGTCACCTCCAATGTGATCCCGTCAAAATGCCGGGGGGTACCTTCTTCTGTGTACGTTGCCCTCCCCAGAGCGCGGACCCAGCGAATCTTGCCGTCGTCGCCTTGGGTCCGATAGACCGTATCGTAAGTACTGCCGGTAGCGATGGCTGTATCGATCGCCAGCTGTGTCGGCGCTCGATCTTCGGGGACGATGGTGTCAAAAAAGGTATCGATAGTCACAGAGGCATCGGGAGGCAGGCCGAAGTGGGCCTTGCATCGTTGATCCCAACGGAGGTTATCAAAAGGAAGGTCGCAGAACCAAGTTCCAAGGTCGATTCCATCGAGCACCATTGCGAATCTGGCACGCTCAGCCCGCAGAATTCTGTCCAAGTTTGTGCGCTCCGTGATGTCGGTGGCGATCCCACAAACCACGTTTTTCCCGCCGGTCTGAACGGGGAACTTCGCGCTCAGAAAGGTGCGGGGTTCCCCGTTTTCAATCATCGCCTCTTCGCGCTGAATGGCCTCATTCTTCGCAAAAACTTCGTTGTCGTTCGCTTCGAGTTCCTCGGCGATATGCGCTGGAAGAAGTTCGCGAGGGGTTCGCCCTACGATCTCCGAGGCCGGCCGTCCATAGATCTCAGCCGTCCGTCGGTTGACCTCGAGATACCGATGCTCCTCATCTTTGACGAAAATCGCCGAACTGCTAGCATCAAGAATCGCGCGAAACAAGACCTCTTGTTCGCGAAGCGTACGTTCAGAACGCCGTAAGTCCGTGACGTTGCGAGAGTAGACCCACAGACCTTCGGGACTCGGATAGATGGCGTGCTCCATCCAAATATTGAGCGGCCCGTAATAATCGGAAATCATGACAGACTCCTCAGTCTCACGCGCTTTCATTGCTGCGGCGTGAAACTCTCCTCGAACCGCTTCGGGAAAGAAGTCCCATACACAATGGCCAACCAAGCTTTGTTGAAAGAACTTCTCGCCTTCGACTTTCGAGGCATGGTTCTGGTAGACCACTTGGAAGTCGTGGTCTAGCAGGACAACGCTATCGTGGACTCGGTCAAGATGAACACTGAAGTCAGGGGGCGTCACGAACCAGATCTTCCCGAAACTTTAATACTCTCCCTGGCGAAACGACCTCAACTGAGTATACAAAATAGGGGAAGTACGGTATAGGGTGGAGGGCTCTGTGAGAATTCACGGCTCAATAGGGGTCGGCGTGAAGCTCGGTTGAGGTACCTTAGGCTTGCGGCCGGGAATCTCTTCGCCCAACCCCAAGATCGGAATAGTTTCGTCCTGCGAATACAGCCATTCCAACGCGGCCCGATCTCGGTGGGTAAGTCGAGCGTCCGTCATGCGTCGCAGGCGTCGAGTGTGCATCACCTCGTACATGACGTCATCGCGATCCTGGGAGTGATCAAGGCCCAAAACGTGTCCGAACTCTTGCAGCAGGATCTGGGCCTTGTTCCCATCTGGAACACGAAAGCCGCCCTCGATAGTGATTTTGAGCACTCTCTTGTAGCCCAAATTGATATCCCAAAATACGCCGGCCGCCTTATCGCTGGGCAGACCCGACCCCGACCAGTCCACGATGAGCTGCGCTTCTTCTGGGGAACTCGCCGGAAGAAAAAGCTCGCCAAGGCCTAACCGCGATCCCTCGGCGTTCCAAATGACCAAGGCGTGGTTCATAAACATATTGAACCGCGCATCTGTGCTAAAAACACGCCAGGGGAAATGGTCGGAAGAGATGCGACAAGGTTTGCTGAACTGACGACTGACGGAATAGCCGGATGGCAGTTGGGCCGTCGCGGGTACGATGAAGAGCCCCGCTAGCAACACCAGTAGTCGTATAAAAAATCGCTGCTTCACCGCTGGCCATCCGTTCTCGCTCGACGCTGATTCTACTGCTTGAGGTCACCCCATACCTCTGCGGGACCCCCTCCATCGTTGGAAGATCCCAGGACATTTTCCTCGACAACCAAAATCACCAAGAGATATGGGCACCTCAAAGACTCTCACCACCATTGCATTCGATGCAGACGACACTTTGTGGCACAACGAGACAGTCTTCCGACTCACCGAGGAGCGGTTTGCCGAGGCGCTGTCCGGTTACTCCGACCCCAAAAGCCTGACAGATCGGCTGCTCGAAGCCGAACTACGCAACTTGCGCTACTACGGCTACGGCATTAAGGGATTCACGCTGTCCATGATCGAGACGGCCCTTGAGGTTTCCGAAGGAAAAGTCCCGACCTCGATCATCGCGGAGATATTGAGCTACGCCAAGCAGATGATCTCCCACCCTGTCGAGCCCCTGCCCTTGGTCCGTGAGACCTTGGAAGGACTGCGAAAACACTATGTTTTACTGATCATCACTAAGGGCGACCTCTTTGATCAAGAACGAAAAATTGCGCAGTCAGGACTGGCCGATCTTTTTCACGCCATTGAGATTGTCAGTGAGAAGACCACCTCCACCTACAGCATGCTCTTCGAGCGCCATGGAGACGGGCCTGAGCGTGCGATGATGGTCGGTAACTCCCTCAAGTCCGATGTCCTTCCTGCGCTTGAAGCCGGCAGTTGGGGAGTCTTCATCCCTCACGAGGTCACTTGGTCTTTCGAGCACGCCGACGAGCCAATTGGGGCAGCGAGATATCGACATCTCGAAAAGCTCTCGGATTTACCGATGCTACTTTCTTCCTTGCTCCCCTAGGCCGGGGTCTGTCGGACAGCGAGTGGCGCGTAGGAGCCAGTCGAGGAAATACCTACATAGCATCCCATACTGTGGAGGGTGCCCAAATACATCCCGTGTGGGCGCCCCTATCGACTCAAGGTCCACTAGGATTGTCTCATGAATAACATTCAGAATTTAAATATTTCGCTTCTCGCAACGCTCGTCCTCGCCACTGGTGGTGCCGCTGGCGCCGAGGTTCCAGAGGCCCAACCGATCGCCAACTACGGCCAGTTGATGACGATCCGAGTCGACAACGTGCCTACCGGGACCAATTCAGCAACCCTGGACCTTGGACCCAACCTTCAAGGACTGGAGCTTCAGCGAGGGAGTGACAACAGTTGGTCAGGAAGTTACGCCGTGCTACCCGAGATGGCCGACCCCATCTTTCGCCCCAAGGTGCATCTCTACGACTCCGCCAACAGACCCCTGGAATTCGGTTCTACAGGAACTCGTGTTCAACTGGCTTCCTCCGAATTTAATGAGCAGGACCTCCCCTTGGTTCTTGAAGATAAAAACACGGTCTTCGCATTCGACAACACCATAGCGCCAGACTCCATCACCTTCAGGGTGGCGAATCGCGTGGCCTCGTTGCGGCCTTGGCTCGACCGTCAGACCTTCACGCTCCCGGCCGACATCAGCCCAGAAGAGATCACCTCGATCTCGGCACGAACCGTCAACGGAGAGCACTATGTCTACTCACCAGAAACCGGATTTGACGCAGCTTCGTTGGACGAAAAGCTCTAATAAGGGGTATGCCTTGGAGGGGGGGGCTTCGAGCCCTTTGGCCCTACGGAGCCCGTAGGCGGCCCGATAAACTAGAAGTGAAGGAGAATCCATGAATCATAAAACTGTCATCACATACAAAGAAATAAACGCTGCCCCCCCAGCGGTCCAAGCAGCACCTAAGGGAGACCAGCGATGAGTCTTACCCTGCTAAAAAACGTCAATCTGCACGATCTCGCAGTGCTCGACTCGAGCCAACTGGCGGTCTCCATCTACTTGCCGCTAGATAGGTCTAACCCAGAAAGCAATCGAATCAACCTGAAGAATGCCGTTTCTCAAACGAAGACGCTCCTTAAGGAGAAGTCCGAAGATGATCAGAAGACAGAAGCGCTTCTAGCCGAGCTGGCGAAACTCTCAGAACATGATATCTTCGCCCAATCTCTTTACCCAGGGATCGCGATATTAGCCAGTTTGGAAAATCCTACTGACTTGACCATCCATCCTCTGATGTCACCCCCGGCCATGCAAGCCAACGTAGGTGAGAACCCCGTCTTGACTCCTCTGATCCAAAGCCAAGGGCATCAACGAGTGACCCTCCTGTGCCTAGCCGACAACAGTTTGCGCTTACTTCGAGGCCACTTGGGAGCACTCCACGAGGAGGTTCTCGGTGAAGATTTCCCTCAAGATCTCAAGGAGGTCATCCGCTTCGAGGAAAGCGCCGGTCTCGATGGCAACGAGCACTATCGCAACAAGACCAGTTCACTCGGGGTCGGGGCCTCTCACGGAGAAGGACCGACCAACCACATTGAAGAGGAGTTTGAAAAGCGCTATTTCCGAGAGATCGGTAAAGCCCTCACTGGCCACCTGGCTTCGGGGGAGAAACTCCTGCTGGCGGGGGTCCATGAAAAAGTGGTCCTTTTTCGCTCAGAGAACTCGCACCTTCCCTTCCTCGCCGAAGAACTCCACGGGAACTTCGAGCACATAGCGACCCCCAAGCTTATGCAACTGGCCAACCAGAAATTGGAAGTATTGAGCCAACAGAGTCTTACGAAAGAAATCGACGAGGCTAAGGCAATGTCGCCAGAACGAAGGTCCAACAAATCAGAGGAGCTTTACGACTCCGCTCTGGTCGGCCGAGTGGAACGACTCTTCCTCAACGAGTCTGGACAAAGAATGGCTGAACTCGAACCGGTCGCTCTAGAGGTCCTCAAAACCGGCGGCTCCGTGAAAGTTGTCAACATGCCGGAGTGGGATACGGAAATTCTCGGGACGTACCGCTGGTAGTGGTCTATACCTAAGCAATCGGACTCGTGAGGATTCTGGCCCTTCCCTACCCACGTAGGTGGAGGGCCAGAATTCTACTTGTCAGGATGAAAACTCCAGTTCTTTAATCGGGGCTTGTCGTTTTTTCTTCAGGGCTTGCGGCTCATCGCTCACGACAAGCGGGAACGCTCTCCATACGGGTTGCCTTCGGTACCGCTTTAGCGGGACACGCTGCCGCATCGACGAAGTGCCAAAAATGATCAATCGTCGCCACTTTTTACGGAGTGCCCTCGCGACCGCCATCGCCACCGTGGCCGGTTGCCAGAAATCAACGATTCCCCAAGCAACATCCTCGCCGCCGACTCCGAAAAATCCGGCATCCCCAGTCGACACTCCAGAGAAAGCCTTGGAGTTGATCCTCCATAACAGCCGACCTCTTGACCTGGAAACACCAGTAGAAGCTTTCGACACTTTCTTAACTCCCAACGAGATGTTTTTTGTTCGCTCACACCACCCTGAGCCTAAATTGGCTGAGAGCGATTGGTCGCTGGTGGTCAAAAGTGAAGGCGCTGACCTCAAAACTTTCACCTTAGAAGAACTCAAAAAATTCAAGAAATCCAGCGTGACCGCGGTGCTTCAGTGCTCCGGAAATAGCCGGCGATTCTACCAACCCACTGTTCCTGGAGTTCAATGGGAGCGGGGCGCCGCGGGCAATGCCAAATGGGGCGGAGTTCGCCTAGTGGACGTCCTTCGCCAATGCGGTCTCGACGAAAAATCACCAAAGCACGTGATTCTGCAGGGGGCCGACAAGCCCATGATGGCAACAACGCCCTCATTCATTCGGCAACTTCCGCTAGAGAAATGCTTGAATCCAGACACCTTGCTAGCCTACGAGATGAACGACGAACCCTTGCCGCGCTTGCACGGCGGTCCAGTAAGACTGGTGGTCCCGGGGTGGGTTGGAGACGACTGGATGAAATGGCTCACTTCGATAACGGTTCAGGCCGAGGAGACAGAGGAGTTCTATTTTCATAAGGCTTACCGTTATCCCAACAAGCCGGGCGTGCCGGGCGAAGCCGTACCCATCGAACAGACTCATCCGATGACAGACATGGTGGTCAAGTCGCTCTTCTCACGTCCCTCCCAGAGCGCGGTGGTGACCACTCCCGAAGTGGAAGTGAAAGGAGTCGCCTGGACCGGTGGAGACAGGACTGTCACCAGAGTCGACATCTCCGACGACGGCGGTAAAACTTGGGGAGAAGCTCAACTCCTGGGAGACGATATGCCTTACGCGTGGCGTCTCTGGAGTTACCTTTGGAAACCCAAAGCCGACGGGCCTGTGGTGCTCCGCTCGCGGGCTACAGACAGCGCCGGTGAGGTGCAGCCCGATGACCTCTCCCCATGGAATCCCGGTGGCTATCTTTGGAACGCTCAGGACCTGTTAGAACTGGAAGTCAAGACCTCATGAATATGCGGCCCGCCTTAGGACTATTCGCTCTGTGCTTCTTCGTCATTTCTTCGATAGGTACAGCCCAGACGCCGTCCTCCTCGCCCCATCCCGGACGCGCGATCCTCACCCAAAGCTGCTTAATCTGCCACGGACCGGAACTGATCGAAGGTCAAAGACTCACACAAGCCCAGTGGGAAAGAACCGTCGAAAAAATGAGAGGCTGGGGTTCACCGCTCAAGGACTCCGAAAAGGAAGCCCTCCTCATTTATCTCACGGACAACTACTCCACCGACAGTCCGCCAGTGAGCAAGAAATTTCACAAACCCCTCAAATGAAATGGGCCATAACCGATGAGACACTTCGCAGCAATGGCCCCCAACTTTTGAGACCGAGCGTCTCGTCGT
>JBBKWP010000299.1:0-5945 GCA_037968995.1 Candidatus Xenobia bacterium | reverse complement strand
TCCCGCCGTTGATGGTTACGGTGAGGTCCGGGCGCTCTTGCTTGAGTCGGTAGACAAAATCATACCGAAGCGGTGGGATGTTCCGATTGTCCTTGCAAGACAATCCGTCAAGCCAAGCTTTACGGGCGTGGATATGAAACACGGTACATCCGGCATCGGCTTGACGGTCTACAAAGGCTCGAAAAGGTTCGTACCGGTCCTCACGATCGACTCCGATCCGAGTCTTGATGGTCACCGGAACGCTGACCGCTGACGCCATGGCTTGATAGACCTCAGCCACCAGTTCTGGATGATTCATCAAATGAGCTCCGAACAGCCGATTGGGATTCATGCCCTTCTCGCTGGGGCACCCGATGTTGATATTGATCTCATCAAATCCGGCGGCCTCCCCGTGGCGGGCCGCCTCGGACATACGGCCTGGATCACAGTCGCCAAGTTGAAGCGCGACGGGATGCTCCGTCTCGTGGAAGGCCAGAAAGCGCTCCCGACAACCATGAACCACCGCTCCGGCATTGATCATCTCTGTATAAAGAACGGCGCGCTTAGAAAGGCAGCGAAGAAAGTATCTCTCGTGCCGGTCCGTCCATCCCATCATGGGAGCCACCGAAAACCGCCAGTTCATGACTTGAGGTTTAGGCTGAGACATCGCCATCGAGATGTACCAAGGTGACTCTAGGAGCGAGAATGACCATCTCTAAGCCTTTAGCTGGAATCTTCGCGGAAAACCCCTTGATAATCCACAGGTCGTCGACAACCTCGCCGCCTATGGTTTCCAGCATAGCCTTGTCCGCGTCCTGCAACCCATCTTCCGTCTGAATGATCACGGAGACCGGGTCGGGCACACAGTTTTCCTCTATCAGTCGGAGAAGCTCCGGCGAAAGTTTCTGTTGCATGGTCTGATTCATTACCTGTCCCTCAGCGAGCGATCTCCTGCAACCGTATTAACGTCGAACGACTCGACGGTCTTGGCAGGAGGCCTTCCCAACATACACTAAGATCCTATCAATGGTCGAGAGAGGAATCGATATCCACCGTAGAGGTGGCGTGACCTTGGTCGAAGTGATGGTGGCCCTGGGTCTTGTCGCTGTCAGCTTGATGTTGATCCTAGGCCTCATCCCAGCCGGGATCACGGCCAGCCAGAGAGCCTCAGACATTCAGTCGGCCGCCGCCTGGAGTCGCCAACTCCTAGAGGAAACGAGCGCGCCATCGACTCTTCCCATCCCCGCCGCCGAAGCTGAATCGACCCACGAACTCCAGATTGGTCCTACCGTCTTTACAGCCACTCGAAGACTCAAAGTGACCGGCCCCTACCTCTTTCGAACCGAAGTAGAGACACGCTGGAGGGCGGGCATCGAGCCTATCACGATGTCTGTCACCCGCTTCAACCCGGATGGTCCGAACAGATGAAGAGTCCCCGAACGATTCCCCGGGCATTTACTCTGATCGAAATCATGGTGGCCTCGTCGTTGGCTTTGGTGGTGCTGCTTGTGGTGGTGCAGCTTTTCATTCCCGCTCTGCGCGCTTGGACGGACGGTCAGCAACGGTCTGAGATTGGCCAGAACCTCTTGATAACCACCCAATGGATGGGAGACGATATCTCCCGCTCGGCGCCGGGCTCCGCTCGCTTGACTGACGAAGGGGTCTTGGTCATGAAATGCGCCTTGGGCCAGACCGTCGACCACAGCAACCCCTTCTCCGAGTTCGTGACTTACTGGCGCGATGACGACGTCCTCTACCGGTCTACCCAAACTCTGGGCTCCTCCGAAGATCCGCTTCCCAGTGCGAGCTTGGCAGACCTCGCCGCTCTCCCGGACCGCCGTAAGATCGCCTCGGGACTGACGGCGTTCGACGTGACCTTCCCAAGGGAATGGCGCGTTGAACTCCATCTCGCCATGAAGAAACTGGAACGGACGGGAGAGATACAGACGGCTTTCTCCAGTATCTATGCACCCTTCGACATCGCCACAGCCGAACTCGACGCCCAACTTGCCGAAACCGAAGAATAAAGCGGCGGCTAAATCCTAAGAGCCTTCGCCGTCAGCTTTAGGTGCAGGCTCCGTTTTGGAGGTACCGTCTGGCTCCGTGCTCACGGAGACGGGCTTCTCGACCTTCACAGAGGCCGGCGCGGGAGAGGGCGAGATGGCCACCTCCATACTGGTTTTCTTTCCGCCCTTGGTCGACGGCCCGATCGATTTTTGAGAAACCTGCGTTTGTCGAGGACCCGACCGGCCCACGACCATATCCACCAGTAAATTCTGATCCGCTAGCGTCATTGGAAAGGTGTCCTGGACTCCACCGGTCCCGCAGATCTCAACACTGCGTTTGACCGATAAGCCAAAAGCCACGAGCGCCAAGGTGATGATCACAAAAATTAATAGGTTTAGAGTTCCAGTGGATCCCCTAAAGCTCAACACTTGAAAGTCATCGATCACTGGAAGCGAACCGATCTGCAAATCCAGACTCACAATGTAGTAATAGCCAGTGAAGATAGCCGCCACTATGAGTGGGAAAATCTGCCACTGGTAACAGGGACGGATCCAAGCGATACGATGAGGATTGAGAAGCAGATCGTAGGTGGACCCCTGGAGGTGAACCCAGTCAGGCTCCTTGGTTTTCAAGGTATCGATCCAGCCTCGAAAAAGGTTCGACCGGGCCCCACGGCGCTCTTCATAGGATTCCTCAAAGTCTCCCGAGCATCCGATTTTCAGGCTCCCAGCGATATTCCAAGCCAACACGAGCGGGAAGAGTCCCAAGAGACATTCAAGATTATAGAAATCCTGCTTAGCCCCTTTCATCACAAAGACCCATGCGACAGCGGAAAGTGCGGCAGTGATCCGCACCACCAGTTCCGGAATCGAAAGTCGAACAGCTTTAATCCAGCACAGTTCAGAAACCCGGAAAAGTGTATTGTGAAACGAGATCGCGTCGGATCCCGAGGGAAAGGTTCTTCCTAGCATTGATGCTCCTTGGAGTACTCGAAGTTAGCAAGAATTAGGAGATTTTCCTGCTCAGAAGGTTCCGAGAGTCTATGCCCGGCTCTAAAAGACACCGGCTTGACGAGGATTTCGGCCGAGAATCAAGGTCGCGAGTCCTTCCAACGAGAAACCAACCTCTATGAGCGCCATTGCATCCCCGACTCGGAGAATTCATCGCGTCCGGGGAATCACCCTCGCGGAAGTCGCCGTGGTAATAGGGATTTTCGCAGTTCTCCTGGCCGTTGCCACACCTGCTTACTTCTCTTACCGTGGAAAACAGGCGGTCAACACCGCCCAAGACATGGTTGAGGCCATGTTGGCGCGGAGTCGAGAGGAAGCGATGACCGCCGGACTGCCGTTCCCCGACGACCTGAGCGCCTCGGGAATCGTCGCCACTGCGCCTTCTGGGATGTTCGGTCAAAACGCCGAGGAGCGCCTCATCGCGCGTCTTCGGAAACGAGATCGAGCCGGCCAGACCCCGAAGACTCTGACTTCGCGCGACCTCTCTCAGACGGCATCCATTGGACTACAAACCGAAGGGTTCGGCCTTTTGGACTTGGACACACAACCCGACTTAGAAGGTGTGTTCTTCGAGATCGTTAGCGAGACCGGCGGAGCGGAGACCCTGCTCGCTAGCCTCCCGGTGGAAATAAACGGGGAATTTCTCTTGCATCAAGGGTCAGATTCTGCCCGTTTAACGTTCGATTACAACGGCCACAGACAGACAGTGGGTGTGACCCGGCGCGGTGTCATCTCTACGGAATCCAACGGCTAGGCTCTACTGAATTTTCGTAAAATCCGAGTCCCCCTCGGTGGGGACAACCTCAAGATGGTTCGCGACTTTCTCAATACGGGCAGTGCCTAGTGCAATCTTTTCGGCACGGGCTTTGGCCGCTTCGCTGGGAACGCTGCCTCGCAGCACCAGCAAGTCATTTTCAGCCTGCACGTCGATACTCGATTGAGCCAGTTCCATGTCGGATTTGAGGCTCATCCGAACGGCGGCGACGATACTCTTATCGATCGGCACGATGGATGTCGGTGGGGGATCTTTAGGCCCCGCACATCCAGAAAGAGTTCCTAAAACAAGAAAGAGAGCTAAGAGATATTTCATAATTGTTCCGATTTCGAGAAAGCTTCTGCTTCGCCTGCGACGGGAGTCGCCGTCCTTTCCCAGAGCAGAGCCAGACCGCCAACTAGGCTCCAGGCGACCAGTAGAACCGTGACCAGCACCGGCAGCGCTCCGGAAATTTGTGGGGGTGCTCCCGCCGCGCGAAAGAAGACATCCATGACAATATCGCGCCCACCCAAGCCTCCGGGCGTTAGGGGAATCGCCGCCACCAAGTTTGCCAGTTGGGTCGCTAAAACATATTCCACGAAACTCAGATATTTCTCGGCTCCAATTCCTAGGCCCACCAAATAGACCGCGACCGTCCCGGTCAGATGTCCCATTATAGATAGCATCACCAAACCCACAAGCTTCCCGGGCGCCGCGCGAACGAGGTGCAACGCCTCGACGACTCGCTTCCCCACCGACGCCACCGTGTGCGGCAATCTAGCCAACAGATGCGCGAATCGAGACGACCCTACCCGGCTCAACATCGGCCAGAGCAAAAACAGTATCCCGCCGACAAGCGCCCCACCACTGGCTAAGGCGACCATCAACAAGGCCCCTTTCATTTCCGGGGAACTCCCTTCAATCAAGGCCCGATTGAGCCCCAAGGAGATGACCGCTACCAACAACAGGCCCGCCAGTCCTAGAAGGCGGTCGAGCAGAACGGTCAGTACGGCTTGAGGAAACCGGTTGCCGGATTCCCGTTTGAGGTAGACCATCTTGATGAGGTCTCCCCCGATCCCACCGGGGACGAAAAGATTAAAGAAGAGCCCAATGAACGCCAGACGTAAGACCACAGGGAACCCTAGACGGACGCCGATATGAACGAGCAAGAGATTCCAGCGCCAAGCCGCCAACAAGACACCTATGCCGTATACAGAGAATGCCGCGAACAGATATCCTCGGTCCACTGTCCGAAAGACATTCTCAAGGTCGATTCCGCTCCGGACAACGACCCAACGAATCAATAGACCGGCCAGTACGATTCCTAGGAAGCTTTGAAATCGTCTGAGAAAGGCTTTACGGCCCACTAGCGCACGCCGGCATCGGCGAAGATTCTCCGTAGACCGTCCAAGTCAAGAACCAACAGTCGTCGTCCTCTCTGTTCGATCAGATCGGAATCTCTCAGATCAGCGCACATCCGACTGACTGTTTCACGAGAGGTCCCTAACAGACCCGACAGGGACTTGTGAGTCACTCCATCCAGGAAGACTCCTACGCCGTCGCTGTTCGGCGTGCCGCTCTTGGTGGCGATGTCCACCAAAAGGGCCGCGAGTCGCTCGCGAACCGTGAGCAGAGCCAAGTCCTGGATCTTGTCGTTCGCGGTTCGCAACCGTCGACTGAGAAACGCCAGAAGTGCTACCGCCGCGTTCGGGCACTCCTGCAGAAAACTTTGGAAGTCCGTGCGGCGCAAGACCAGCACTTGGCCGCTGGTCTCAGCGATGGCCGTTGCTGAACGCGAATCCCCATCGAGCAACGCCATTTCGCCGAAAAAGCCGCCGTCATCCAGAATCGCTAAAGTGATCTCCCGACCGCTCAAAGACTCACAGCAGATGCGAATTCGTCCCTCCAAGAGAAGATACATCTCGTCGCCGGGATCGCCCTGAAGAAAGACGGGCTGCCCTTTCACGATACGACGAGGCATCAACGTCCGGGCCAGCGCCAGGCGCTCCTCGGCATTGAGGACTGCGAAAAGGGGTATCTCCGTTAAACGCTCTTCGGTCGGACGGCCTTGGGATGGCCTCTTTAAGGGACTCACAGCATGAACACTCCTACTTATGGGGTCTTTTGTCCGAACCACGCGGTCGCCTTCTTCAGCCCATAAAAAAAAGCCCCACTCTCGAAAGAGCGGGGCTTTT
>JBBKWP010000298.1:0-49554 GCA_037968995.1 Candidatus Xenobia bacterium | reverse complement strand
CGGATGGAAGAGGGGATTACGCCTGAGGAGGTCGTCCCGCCTCAGATCGTTTTTTCTGAAGAGCAGTCGACCCGACTTTACTCAGAGATTATGAAAGTGGCTGTTCCATCCCCTCTTTTGCGCCGCCTAGAGTTCTTCGTCAGCCAGTTCGAGTTTTTTGAGCCGGGCGGAGACCAGATCGAATACAAGACCAAGGACTGCCTAAAATTGTCCGGCGTGGAGGCGCACCTGCTCACGCCGGAAACCGGCAAGGACAAACTGAAGGACCTCGGTTCCCAGACCCTCAACGGTTTGTCGGTTCGCGCCATGTTCAGCGTCTTGGCCTTTGTGAAAGCCATGGCCTATTTCCGAGGGGCCTCGGAAGTGAGTCTGGAGGACCTGCGACAGATTCTGCCCTTTGTACTGCACGATAAGTTGGCGCCAGACCCGGAGTCCCCCTACTTTGAGGCGGCCGGCAACTCGGTCTTGCGGGTGGACCGGATCAGTTGGCTGCGTCGGCTCTTCGATCTCTCTTGCGCGGAGTTCGACCGTCTCGATCGCGACCGAACCGACCCCATCGCGGAGTTGGAAGCCGAGTTTCAGTTAGGGCTGGAAGGGTTGAAGGCCGAAGAAGTCAAGGGACGACTGGTCAAGATTGAGCGTCAACTCAAGAAGCTTTCCGAAGCGCGCAAACTTTACGGCCACCTCTACGACGACGTGCTCATGCTCAAATACCTTCATCAGCGCTACACCAACTATCTGAACTGGCTGCAGTGGTAGAGCTTCTCGAGAAAGAGTTGACCAAGCGTCGCGAGCGTTACAACAGCCTCTTCGCCTTAGCCCGCAGAGCGAGACCGCGCCTGAGTGGCGAGACGTTTTTGGAGAACCTTCGCACCTTTGTCGCCCCCACTATCGCCGCCTTGGGTACAGTGACCGTAGAAGAGGCGCGCCCCTTAATTGAGTCGCTCTACGGTTTATGTCTAGAGTTGACCGGGAGCGACGTCTTTCACCGGAGTGCCGCCACCGACGTCTTGTGGAAGAGCCTGATGCCTGAGGCGGTTGCGATGCTGGTTCAAGACCCCCTTAAGGTACCGGCCGCCCTGACCAATGCGGTGGTGAACCTCGAGTCCGAGGAGTCACCCGACTGGGAACGCTGGATCGCCATGATGCGCCAGGGTTTGAATGGCAGTTCGGACAGCCAAGAGTGGTTGCGGTTTGGCCAAGCCGCCTCGTGGCAATGTGGAATGGCCCACTTTCGTGAGACAGCGTGGGAGATAGGGAACGGTCTGTCGGGGCCGCTCCGTTCGTTGCTAGACCCCGCTTGGAGCCAAATGAAGTTGGACCCGTGGGCGCCCCGCCGAGAAGCGATCACCAAGAGAGGCCCTCACGTCGTCGCTCGGGTCGGTGGATTTGCGGGGTTTGGCGGCCGATTTAGTCAGCCCCCCTGGGTGGCGTATTCGGGTGGGGATCGCTTTGTCGTAGAAGACGGGAGTCAGGAATGGATACTTTCCTGCGACGCTTTCGGAGCGACCTTGAAGAGCAACGCTTCCACAGACATCGTTGTGCCCGCGCGAACGGATGTAAGAGTTGACGACGATGGACTCATTCACTGGCGCGAACATCGCGTAGCGTTCACGGAGTTGGCCCCGGTGCGAAGTTTCGCCGTCGCTGACAACGTTCTGGCGGTGACCAGCGACTTGTCCCACGCGGTCTACCTTTTTCTAGGACCCGGTGCTTGAAACGCCCGACGCACCAAGCGCTGCAGGATGTGAAAGCCGTTTGGATGTCGGTCTGGCCGCAAGCTTTAGAGGTGTGGAGTCGATACACGCGACTGGGAGAGCCGCGCCTTTGCCACACGGCTCAAGAGGAGAAAGAAGAGGGCCTCACCGGCAGTTTCGCGATGATCCGACTCAATGATCAGACGATTGTAATCAGTCTGCTCCAAGTCATAGAGTACGGAATCGAAGCCTACGGGCTTGAGATCTTAGCCCACGAGATCGGCCACCATGTGTTCACCCCGGGCGACCTTCTCGATGCGGGAAGGGCGCTCGCCCTGACCCGTCGGGGCCTACCCACTGTGGAAGAGCATGCTCCCATGGTGTTGAACCTCTACGAAGATCTTCTGATCAACGATCGCTTGGTACGCGTTCACGAACTGAGATTGGCTGAGATTTTCGAGATTTTAGCGCGTAGAGAGACTGGGAAACCGTCATCGTTATGGTCGCTATACTTGCGTGTTTATGAGATTCTCTGGGGTCTGAGCCCAGGACGGTTGGGAGCGAAACCACTCAAGGGGGCCGCTGAGGAAGGGGATGCTCAGCTCGCGGCGAGGATGGTCAGAGTGTACGCTGACGATTGGGTGAGCGGCGCCGGGGGATTCGCTACCCTTTGCTTACCCTATCTTCTCCGAGACAGGGACGAAGGCGCTCAATCCATGTGGGCTCCATTGCTCGACGCGACCGGTGTGGGAGCGGGCTCGGGAGTGCCACTGGGGCTGACACAGGACGACACTCAAGAGATTTTGCATCCGAGTCGTGATCCTAAGGTGGTCGGTCTAAGGGTTGAGAACCAAGGGGGACCTGAGTCGGACGAACCGTGGACGGGCGCCTCGTCGGCAGGGAATGGAGCCGGGCAGACGCGCGAACCGTATGAGTACGGACAGATCTTGAAAGCCCTCGGCCTCGACTTGACGCCTCTCGACGCGGCCGTCAAGTATTACCGAGAACGGGCGCTTCCCAATCTGATTCCTTTTCCGGTTCGAGAGGCGCCGGAGTCGACCGAGCCGCTCATGGAGGGGCTCGACTCGTGGGACATCGGCAGTCCGCTCGATGACGTCGACTGGCTCTCTTCGATTTTGATTTCGCCAAAAATCTTCCCTGGCTACACGACGGTCCAACGCTCCTGGGGCAAGATGACGGGGAGGCGTCCTAAGCCAGAGCCTGTTGACCTCGACCTCTACGTCGACTGCTCTGGATCCATGCCCGATCCGCAACACAGTACGTCCTATCTGACCTTGGCCGGAGCCATTGTTGTCTTGTCCGCCCTACGGGTCGGGGCCAAGGTGCAAGCGACGTTATGGAGCGGCGCCCGACAGTTCGACACCACCAAGGGCTTCATCCGAGACGAGCAAAAGCTTCTCAGGGTCCTCACTGGATATTTTGGCGGGGGCACCGCGTTTCCCAATCATCTTCTGCGTACCACCTATGAGAGACGCACCGAGCGAGACCGACCCGTTCACATCCTCATTCTGTCCGACGAAGGGGTCGACACGATGGCCCAAGTCGACGAGAAGGGCGTTACTGGAATAAAGCACGCGCGGATGGCGCTTGAAAAAGGCAGGGCCGGGGGCACCATGGTTCTTAACCTTTACAACCCAATGACCCTGAAACAGCCTTTCTTTCAAGAGGTGATGAAGCTGGGTTGGCAGCTTTTTCCGGTTTCCGACTGGGAGCAACTGGTCGCTTTCTCCAAAGATTTCGCCCGCCGCACTTACGGTCAGGACAAGGAAGCGTCGTCCAGAAGCTCCAAGAAGGTGAAGGCGCGATGAAAGAGGTTGGTCTAGACATAAGAGAGTTGACGCGCCACCTCGCGGAGTGTCCGCCAAGTTTTCTCGACGAGCCGGTGCAGCCGTCCGGTTTCGGTGGTGTTCATGTGGCGGCCGTGGTCTCCGACCTGATGATCGCGTTAGGGGGGGGCCGTCTCTCCCAAGAAGAGGCCAATCGGTTCCGCTACACCAACAGATCGACCGTCCGCCAAGAACGAAACAGGCTGCGCTTGGCACTGCTGGCCGCCTGGGTCTACTCTCACAAGGCGTTGCGAAAGGAAGCGGGGGTCACCCAGATCAAAGCTCTGTTGACCCAGAATTTAGAGGAACTCGCGGGCCTTTTGGCCGCCGATGATCTGGTGCACGATTCCGAACGCAGAGAAGAGTTTGTTCGGGTCTGTCTGTCGGCCGTCGATCTGCGACCGTCGGGTGAATCCAAAGCCGAGGCCGAGAACCGACTGGCGGCGCTCTCCACTGTTGAGCGCGAACGGGTGATCGCCGAAGCCCGAGTGGCCGAGGAGCGGGCGCGAAAAGTGCGGGAGAAGATGCTAGAAGAGGAGCGTGCCAGGCGCGCCGCGTCGGTCTATCAACATGATTGAACTCAGCGAAGCTCAGCGGCGTTTTCAGGAAGAACTTTTGGATCACCCCAGCGCCCCCCGCTATAATTTTCAATCGTCCGATCTGCTTACGGAACAGACGTTGGCCGAGGTTCGCGCCTTCGAGGGGTCGCTTTGGAGTGGGACCTTTTGGACACCTGGACAAAAACCGGAGTGGCTTCGACCTTTTGTGGAACAGGTCACTCAGACCGTCCCGTTCTACCGAAAGAATGGTCGTCCCGCGAAAACCTTTGAGACGATCCCACCGTTCGGCAGAGAGGTCCTGCGCAAGGAACCCTGGACCTTGGTTCCAGACTCCTTGGCCCTAGAAGCTTTGACCGTCTACACGACCTCGGGCACCACGGGAACCCGACTGGCTATACCCACCCATCCCAAGGTGAGCTCTCAACTGCTCGTTTTGATGGACAAGATGCTCTCCGAACGCGGCGTTTCCCTACCTCGCGGGACGGGCCAAGTGGCTATCGCGCTGGTCAGCGATCAGCAACAGACCCTGACCTACGCGGCCCTCACTCACATCCTGGACGGCGCTGGTTTTTTGAAGCTGAACCTAGCCGCGCATGAGTGGCGAGCCCCCGAGCACCGAGCGGCGTTTTTGCGCGAGATGAACCCGGCGATCATTTCGGGTTCTCCACAATCTATGGCGGAACTGGCCAAAATCTGTGGAGACCTGCGTCCGATGGCGCTGGTTAACTCCGCCGTTGCCTTACATCCGGGTTTGAAGAACCGCTTGGAAGAGCAGTTTCAGTGTCCGGTTTTTGATGTCTACAGCATGACCGAAGCGCGCTGCATCGCCGGCGGACCCACAGCGGGGGAGTATCCTCTCCTGTCGCCAGATCTCTTCGTCGAGATTCTGGGCCCCAATGATGAAGTGTTGCCATCCGGCGTTCAGGGTGAGATCGTGCTGACGGGCGGTCGAAACGCCTACTGTCCACTTTTGCGCTATCGTACCGGCGACCGAGCGGCCCTGAGCTATCGAGGCGGCCAACCGTACCTGGCCCAATTCGAGGGTCGAGCGGCGGTGCACCTAGAAAATTCCCATGGGTACGTCGTGTCGACCTTGAACGTGGTGCACGCCTTACGAGAACTTCCTTTGGTGGGCTTCTCCCTAAGACAGGATGGCGCGCGCGCGGTCCAGTTCTGCTATGCTGGGCCGGTGCGCTCCGAAGAGGTTCAACAGGCTTTGGGTGCGCTTTTCGGTGGGTCCATCGAGGTGGCCGTCGTCGGGGATTGGGCAGGGAAGCCGCAGCGGTTTCACTCTGAGTTGAGCGCCGGGAACTGATGAGCTTCCCCTGATGGTGGGAGACCGTTGGGCTTTACTCGTGCTAACGATTGCCCTCCTGGGAGGAGTATCGGCCTGGCTGCTTTCCCGCGACGTGCTATGGCTACGGATCTATTCCTTGAAAGAACTCCGCCCTATTTGGCGCGCAGCGCCGCGGGAATGAGACTTTGGGACGAAGCCCGCTTGATGGGCGTGGGATCACCGTTGGCGTCAATGGCGACATAGGTCAACTCCGCTTCCGTAACCTTGACATCGACCGCCGTCTCTGACATCAACCGGTGGGCGTAAACGTCGACTGCCACGGTGATGGAGGTGCGACCGAAGCGCGTCACCTTACCGAAAAGGCTGACCAGGTCGCCCACCTGGACGGGTTCGTGAAAGACCACTTCCTTGATGGCCACAGTGACCAATTTTTGGTTGACGTGACGATAGGCTTCGACAGCGCCGGCTTGGTCGATGTAGCTTAGGATGACGCCGCCAAAGATGGTGCCGTGGGCGTTGGTGTCTCGGGGCATCATAGAGACGCGGATGACCGGTTGAAGTTGTTCGTTCATGCTCGGGGCGTTCTGCTCGAGGCGAGGGAAGTCCCGCACGGGGCCTGACCCGGTCGGGTCAGGCCCCAGTGAGTATTTCTAAGAAGCCGTCGCTAGTAGTCGCTGAGGCTGGTGTCATACCAGGAAGTCTTTTCTACAGCTTCCGTCTGACCGGGTGCGGTGACCACCGCGCGGGCCTGAAAACGACCGCTGGCGGCCAGTTGTTTCAGGGTCATATCGTTCTCGTCGAAGTAGTCTCGAGCCACCCGATGACCCGACTTGAGGGCGCTAATGTTGTTCCAGGTCTTGATTTTCATCCAATTGTCAGACTCGTCTTGGCGCACGTATAGGTCGACCATGATGGGCCCGGCCTGGCGAGTGGGGGCGGGGTTACGTACGGTTACACGCAGGTTGACGTCCGCGCCTGAGCGGCGCACAATCAACTCATCGATGGTGGCGTCGGCCAAAGCGGGCATAACCATTGTGGCGATCAAGGCTAGAGAGGCTAGCACGAGTTTCATAAGATAAAGTCTCCTCGAAGTGATGCACAACTAACATGTGTAGCTTACTTTTAACTCACGCGGGGAAATGGGAATACAAGCATCAGGTACAGCCTGGGGGCACCCCAGAGGATGGTAAGTCGCCTTTCACTGAAATTCCAACCTGCCCCACATTGTTAACATCCTCTAGCCCAATTCTAGGTTGGGTCCACCTCATCTCTCTATGATGGATTCAACCCGAGAGAAGGCCCATCGTATGAACGTTACCAGCACACCAGGTTCCACCCAGACCCATCGGACCCAAAAGAAGGCTCCGGCGGCGCCGTCTCTGTCAAGGGACCTAGCCTCCTTGGAGCCCAAAGACTCCTTGGCTCGGAGCGGCTTTGGGCTTGTCTTCGGCGCGACGGAGTCAGTCGTTTGTAGCGCCGGGAACGCGGTCGGCTCGACGTTTTCCTTCGCGGGACGCGTCCTGAAGGGGTTTGAGCGACCTAAGGTGCCCGCCTACAAAGAAGATTCTGGCAGTTTCGAAGTGGGGATCGACAGAGAAACGTTCCTTGATGAAAAGCGTCAGCGTAAGATTCCAATGACGGTGTATTACCCCAAGGGCCAAGAGAAGGCCGGTTCCTCGCCGGTGGTCGTGATGTCCCACGGGTTGGGGGGAAACTCCTACACCTATCAATATTTTGGCAAGCACCTTGCCAGTCACGGCTATACCGTGATGCAGCCGACCCATGTTGGCAGTAACACCACGGCATTCCTCACCAAAACGCCGGTGTTCGCTTTCACCCAGGGTGAATTGAAAGACAGAGTAGAGGACGTAAAGTTCGCGCTGGATTTAATGGAGAGTAAGAAGCTCTCCGAGGAGATCACCGACAGCGCGGACATGAAACACGTGGCCTTGGCGGGGCATTCGTTTGGCGCTCTTACCGCCGAAGCCATGGCCGGCATGGTGGCAAACGACGATGACGGGAAGAAGATCCCTCTTGGAGACAAACGCATCGACGCTTTCATCGCGATGTCGCCTTACGGAGATTCCCTCCCGACTCACCTTTTAGGACTCGACGTCGACAGTTACGACGAGATCGACCAACCGATTCTCTACATTTCGGGTGAAAAAGATCAACTCTTCACTCTAGGTAAGGGCGCGAAGGTCCACTCCAAGCCTTATCAAGAGACCGGAACCGACGAGAAGTATCATCTCGTCATCGAGGGAGCCCGTCACGTGAACTTTGCCCAGGTGGTGGGACTTTTCGACCATAAAACAGTGGAAATGACCAATTCCGTTTCCACAGCGTTTCTAGATCGTTATCTGAAGAACGACAAAGAAGCCGGAAACTACCTCCGTGACGACCTCCCCGCCGTGGCGCGAACACGCGATTCTTGGGCCTTTGTAGGGAACGACGGGGTTGAGCGGTCCAAAGCCCAGTAGTGCTCTGAAGAGGTGTAGGGAAGCGTTTCCCTGGCCAGTGTCTGACTAGAGCAATTCTACGAGCGCACGGGCTCAAGATTCTCCGGCGAGTCGTTCGCGGCGGAGTTGACGCTTTGACTCACCTGGTAAGGCTCTTTGAGCCCCGCGCGAGATGATGGCATGTTGCCGGTCCCAGTGAGCCACTTGCCGACTTCATCCAAGCTCAGCATAACGGGTTGTCGATGATGGATGCCTTCCACCACCGTGCCTTGAGAGTCCTCGGTGAGGACGGTGTAGGTCCAACGAGTGTCCCCTTCGGGACTGGTCCAGTGGGAGGCCAAACCGGCGAGCCATAATAAGCCGCGATCCTCGACGGGCGCGAAGTGGTAGGGGATGCGTTGTTTTCCCTCGGTCTTCCATTCGAAGAACCCTGAAGTCGGGACGGCGCAACGCTGCTTTTTCCAGGCCTCACGAAAACTTGGTTTTCCCGCGGCTGTTTCCAGCCGGGCATTAAACAGAGGGCGCGATGGTGGGGTCTTGCTCCAGTGCGGAATCAGTCCCCACAGAGCGGGTCTCAGGCGGCCTCTGTTGTCGACAATAGGGGCGCTCGTACCGGGACAGACGTTATAGTGTTCCCACGGAATCTGAATCGCTGGAAACTCCGACTCCTCCACGAACGGGAGTTCCAGGATCTCCCCCGTCATCATTAAAGCGTATCGACCGCACATACGAGGATCAAATCACCTGAGATTGGATTCGACTTTTTCCAAGATCAGTTCTAGACCTTGTTCGGGAATCTCGATTTTGATGATCTGATGCTGATCATTGAGCCAGAACTCCATGCCGGTATCGGTGATCAAGTGGGCGGCGGCCACCTTGTCGGGATCGTCGACCGATTTCGTCAGTTCGTCGAGCAATTGCTGAGTGCTGCGGGTTTCTGTGATGCTGGTGCCGTCTGCCGGGTCTTTCGATGTGTCCGGCTCCTCAGACGCTTTCGGGTCCGCGGCTTTTTCCGCGGGCTCGTCTTCATCGGGTGCCCCGTCTTTGCCGTTTTCCGTTGTCGGATCGGATATCGCTTCGGGCTTGGGTGTCGCTTCCGGCTTGGATGTCGCTTCGGGCTTGGGTGTCGTTTCCGGCTTGGTTGTCACTTCCGAGGATTCGGAGGGGGTCGTTGAGGGATTGACGCCATCGGTGTCGTCCTCCGTTTCAATGGGGCTGGCATCAGGAACCGAGAGTCTAGGTGCCAGTCGAATGGCTTCCACTTCCCCGACTTCCAAGAGCATTTCGCGGCTTTCTTTCCGGTCGGGAAGATAGGCGTGGATCGGAAACTCTTTTTCCGAGCCGATGGTCAAAGGAACTTGGCCGGCCATTAAGGCCCACTGGGTCAGCAAGCGCGGATCGGCGAAGTAGGTACCCTTGGCGAAGGGGTACTCTCGTCCTTTGGAGGCCTCAAACACCTCTTCTCCTGCTTTCCCGGGTCTGATGAGGACAGTGTCTTGTTCAAACTTGTAGGTGGTCGTATCGCTCTTGACCGCGTCTTTGTACTCCAGAACGATCTGGCGTGGCAGGCCGTTGGGATTGATGAGTTCGTTGACGATCGTTGTCTGCATGCCGGCCGGGCCTTGGATGTCGCTCCGAGCTATGAAGCGATAGACTTCCTCGTCGTCGATGATTTCGATGTCTTGGACTTCGGCCACTTCAGTACCGATGCGTTTGCCGTCTTTGTAGACGCCATAGGTCCTTTTTTCGCCGACACTCCACTGCAGCTCTCGGGCGATATACGACACCTTTTTGGTGGAACGTGGGGCGTAGTCCGTCACTCGGATGTCAAGGGTTTGGATATCGCCGCTGTCCAACAGTGCGATGTGAGACGCGCCGATTCGTCCAGCCTCACCCGTGCTGGGATCGAACGGGGTCCATCCGATATCCTTGCTCAGCCAGATCTCCACCCAATGATGCGGGACGAAATCTCCGTCGCGAAAAGCGACGCCAGTGATCTTTCGCGCCGGAAGGCCCACTGCACGACTCATCGCCACCAGCAGAAGGGCTTTGCCTTCAGGGTTGGCGAGTCCACTTTCAAGGGCGTAACGAGCCGAGGGGAGCGAGACTCCCTCTTCGATGTCGTAGACATAGCTATTGAGTCGTTTGGCGGCTTCGAAGGCGCTGGGACTTTTCCAACCGATCTCCCGAGCTTTGGTGGCCAGGGGTGGGTATTCTATCTCAAGGCCGGGACCGGCCTCCAGGTAGGGGAAGAGTTCAGGATCGACGTGTTTCTTTTCCAAGGGGTAAGGAGAATCGAACGGGATCTCTCTAGGAACGGATCGCACGAACACTCGCCCCTTCATGAGGCCTTCGCTCAGTTCTCCAGTAAAGTACTGGCGATATCCGGGGATACGATGGTCGGCCAACTGCCCGCCGCGAAGGTCGATGTCCACATCGGCTTCCAGGGTTGTTAACTGCTCGGGATCGGGAAAGACGACGTTCGATTCCACGATGCGCGTTTTGGCCAAGTCCACACCCACGAGTTGATCGAGGTGTTTCTCAATAGAGGCGTCGGTCCGCAGCATTTTGAGGCCGCTCCCGACCTCTACGACTTCTAAAAGTTCAAAGGATTCGGCGGCCACCCGAACTCGGGCCAAAAGGGTTCCTTTGAGATCGCTGATGGGGTACACTTTGGTCTGTACGGAGCGTCCTCCGAAGGCATAGGCCTCCGTAGTGGGTTCGTAGACGATGACGTCTCCGCCACCTCTCAAAATAGGGTCGTAAGACTCAACGATGCCGCCGTTGACGGCCGACCGAACCATGATCCAGTAATGTTCGGGAAAGGTGTCGATGGCGCCCCAAAGGTTATTGAATACGAGTTGGGGAGCTTTCCCTTCAAAGTCCTGGAAGTGAACGGTTCTGTCGTCACCGGTTCGATTGGTTTGGGCGACCATCGATTCGGAGTAGACGCATTCGACTTCAAAGGATCCGCCTCCCGCGGCCTGCACGCACTTGTAGTAAGCGGGACGCAAGCTGGTGCGGTCAAGCATCAAACGGGACTCGAATTTGGCCGGCGTGATTCCACCGAATCCCACTCGAATTTCTCCCATGGAGCTAATAATCACCGCGTCGGTTTGCCCCAACTGCATCTGACCGGTCACACGATACTTGCTCCATCCGATCCACTCTCCGCCATAGAAAAGCTTGAAGTGCCTTTCTCCCGTCGTTTGAATTCCGGCTTTCACGACAGCAGGACCTTTGGGCATAGGAAGAGGAGGAAGCGCCGCGGGAATGTTCGGGCGTTCCGTGGGATCGGGTCCGGAACGGTCATCGCGAGGCAGGTCGGGAAGATTGAGAGGGGGCAAGTCGTTGACAGGTACCGGTTGGGTCGAATCGGCCGGTTGGGAAGCGGGCTGAGGTGTGGGACTCTCTTGGGCCCAAGCTGCGGGAGCGAGCGGTGCGAGCAGTAGTAAAGAGATCAGAGGCGTGGCGGTCGCCTTGCGAAGAGATGCCGACAGTTGTCGTTTTCCTCGTTTTTTCGAAGACAAGCTCCGTAAGCCAAAGTGTTTCATACTAACCCTTGATCCAACCCAATAGTGTGTTTTCCGGCTCCGAGCTTCTCATGAGGGATTCTCCAATAAGAAACGCGTCGACCGTGCCTTCAAACCTCGACAAGTCGTGTTTTGTTGCGAAGCCGCTTTCAGATACACGGCAAATCTCCTTCGGCAAGAGCGGAGCGAGGGTGGCTGTGGTTTCCAAGGACAGTTCAAAGGTTTTCAAGTTGCGATTGTTGATGCCGACTGCGTGGGGAGGGACGCTCAAGGCCAAAACTTGTTGAAGTTCCTCGTGATCGTGGATCTCTAAGAGGACCTCGAGATCGCATTTTCGGGCCTGTGTAATCATGCGTTCTAACGATTCTTGGTTGAGGATAGCCGCTATCAGAAGTATGGCGTCGGCTCCCCAATACTTGGACTGAGCGATCTCCCAGGGCTCTAGTAAGAAATCCTTGCGTAGAATGGGCAGTTCCGTGGCGCCGCGCGCCTCCCGCAAGTCTTCGAGGCGTCCCGAGAAAAAGGCTTCATTGGTAAGAACAGAAACGGCCTTCGCGCCGCCTCGCTGGTAAGCTTGAACCTGCGTGGAAACTGTTCCTTGAAAGTGAAAGGAGCCTTTGCTAGGTGACGCGCGCTTCATCTCGGCGATGATACTCGGTTCGCCGTCATTCTTGTTAAGTAGGGAGTTTACCAGGGAGCGCCTGGGAGCGATCCCATCCTCCATTCGTTGGTCCCAAGGTTGTGATGCTGCGGTGTGAAAACTCGGGTCCGTCCTTTTGTGGGTGACGATCCTGTCCAGATACATGGACGCCACTTTCGGCACTAGGGACGCTTTCCTGCCCAAATCAGGTCCAGACGCTTCAGGGTTTCCGGTCTGCTTCCTAAGAGCTTTGGCAGGTTTGTGCCACCTTCAAGGCCAAGTATCGATATTCATGCACGCGTCCCCCATGCATCTGGTCGGGTTCGAGATCAGCGATCGACTTCGTCTCATCGAACTGATCGAGGAGCGTCCCTTTGCGTACTTTTTCCATGCAGAGGTACTGGCTCTTTCAAGAGTCGTGGGAACCTGCTCGGTCACGATCTATCGTCCCTCCCATCGTTCAACACCGGCCGAGGTGATCGAAGCCCTGAAGGCTTCCGTCAAGGGTACCGCCTCTCCTCACCTTTTCGGGTTCCAGCAAGTAGACCAGATTCGCCACGGAGACCCCAAGGGTCTAGTGTATGCAACGGGAGAACCGATTCTCACGACTTTGTCTGTTGAGATCGCGCAAAGTCGGTACATAGGCTACGAAGAGGGCGAGCGTATCGTTCTCCATATGGCCAAGGCCCTTCAGAGTTTTCACGAAGAAAATCGGGTTCACGGTAGAATTCGTCCCTACCATATCGTCAAGACCAGCGATGGCTGGAAGCTCGCCGGACACGAGTTGACTGACTTTGAGGACCGGCTCGATAGGATGTCACGACAGCCGATTGAGCCGGTCTATTTGCCCCCTGAGAACTATCGAAAGGGCACCTATAGCACCGCCGTGGACCTTTGGTCTTTGGGTGTCTGTATGCACCAGGCCAGTTGTGGACGATTGCCGTACTCCGATGAAGGAGACTTGATTGAGCAGATCGTCAAGAATCCCCCACGGGTGGAAAAGCCTCCCGGACGGTTTGGTTCCGTGGTTCGGGCACTGCTTTCAGCGGATCCTGAGGAACGCTGGCCTCTGCTGCGTTGTGTGGAGCATATCGAACGACCTCGAGACGGAGCTTTCAAGACGTCCGGCAGCCTGCCGGACGATAAGTCACGCATCACCAAGGAGTTAGAAGCGGCGGCCGTCACCAAAGAATTGGCAATAGCTGCCATGATGAGGACCTCAAAGCCGCTCTATTTACGGTTTGGATTTTTGGTTTTCTGTCTGTTAGCTTTCCTCGCTGGAACCTGGTTAGGCTGGGATACGGCGAAGTTGCCGCCGATTCCCCAGCACAATGCGCCCCCCGAACTGCTCTTTTCTGTTGATTTTTCTCAAACTCAGGTGGACCCTGACGGTCGCGTGGTTACCCGTACTCCGGAGCAGGCAGTGGCCTATTCCGAAGAACTGGTCGGCGGGACACGGCTAGAAATGGTTCAAATCCGTCCAGGAGCCTTCGAAATGGGCAGCACGCCCAACGAACCTTATGGGGAGTCTGCCGAGCGCCCGCGGCACCGGGTCCAGGTGAGTGGGTTTTTCTTGTCGAGATTTGAAATCACCCAACAGCAATGGGCGGCGATCGCGGCCGAACCGAGAGTTGTCATTGACCTGAGATCGGATCCGTCGAGTTTCAAGGGCGACGATCGTCCGGTCGAGAGCGTGACCTGGTTGGAGGCTAAAGAGTTTTGCGCGCGACTTTCTCGTTTGACGGGTCGTCTGTATCGACTTCCTACTGAAGCGGAGTGGGAATTCGCTTGCCGAGGAGGGACCGAAACTCCGTTCTGTTTTGGCGAGACGATTCTGAGTACTCTGGCAAACTATCAAGCGACGAAGCCCTATTCGTCTGAAGGAATGGGCGAATACCGCCGGCAAACCGTCGCTGTAGGATCTTTGGGTGCAGCGAACTATTTCGGTCTCCTCGATGTGCACGGAAACGTCGCGGAATGGTGTGAAGATATCTTCGGTGACTATCCCAAGGAGATGCAAACCGACCCAACGGGACCTCACAGCGGTCGAGACCGGGTGGTTAGGGGTGGGAGTTGGCGGTCCTACCCTTGGCAGTGTCGGTCGGCCTCCAGGATCGGCCTGCACGAAAGTTTGCATCGCAATGATGTCGGGTTTCGAGTGGTTTTGCCGGAAGTCGTTATGGTGCAGCAATTCAATTGAAGCTTGATGAGCAAAAAAAAAGAGGACGTTGAACGTCCTCTTTTGGCGGAGCGAGTGGGATTCGAACCCACGCAAGAGTTTCCCCTTTCACGCTTAGCAGGCGTGCGCCTTAAGCCGCTCGGCCATCGCTCCGCGCGGAGGTTATGATACACACTCAGAAACTCTCTGTCTAGCCCGTTAGCCGGGAAGTTTTGTAAGAACCCTCTGGTCGACTACTGTCAGGACCAGATCCTCCACATGCTAGAGCGCCGTTGGAGAAGGACTCCACCTAAAATAGACCGTAGCCCGGCGCAGCCGTTCCCGGAGGTTGAATGTTATGTCTAAAGTTTTTGTCAGCGATACCATTTCTCAAGAAGCTCTTGCCCAACTCGAAGGTCATCTCGACGTCCACGTTGAGACCGGCCTCAGCGAGGCAGAACTCTGTCAAAAGATTGTGGGTTTCCAGGCGCTTATGGTTCGCTCCGCGACCACAGTGACCAAGGCCGTCATCGATGCGGCCAAGGACTTACAGGTGATCGGTCGGGCCGGAGTTGGCGTGGATAACATTGACGTCCCGGCAGCCACAGCCAGGGGGATTATGGTTATCAATTCCCCCCAGGGCAACACCATTAGCGCGGCCGAGCACACCTTCGCGCTGGTTCTTTCGGTCGCCCGAAAAATACCCGCCGCCCAGGCGTCGATGGATCAGGGGAAGTGGGACCGAGGCACTTTCACCGGCAATGAGCTTTACAACAAAACGCTCGGAGTGGTGGGTTTCGGGCGCATCGGGCGTGAAGTCGCCACACGTGCCGCCAGTTTCAAAATGAAGGTTTTGGCCTATGACCCGTTCGTGAAGGACGAGGCCATCGCGGCGACCGGAGCTGAACCGAGGGAACTCGATGCTCTGTTGGCCGAGTCGGACTTCGTGACGGTTCACGTGCCCAAAGTTCAGGAGACGATGGGTCTGTTTTCTAAGGAGCGCTTGCTCAAGATGAGAAAGGGAGCTTTTCTCATCAACTGCGCCCGCGGCGGAATCGTCGACGAAGCCGCTTTGGTTGAGGTCCTCGCTGACCACTTAGGTGGAGCGGCGCTCGACGTCTACGAAACCGAACCGCTGCCGGCGGACTCTCCGCTTCGCGGCGTGAAGAATCTTGTCACCACGCCTCACCTGGCTGCCTCCACTGAGGAAGCTCAGTTGAGGGTGGCCGTTGATGTCGCTGAGCAGATCCGAGACGTTCTCGGGGGTGGCTCAGCGCGCTCGGCGGTCAACCTGTCGTACGTTCCACCTCAGGTATTGCACGAGTTGCGCCCCTATGTCGGACTTTGTGAACGCATGGGTTGTTTTCTCTATTCTCTGCTAGAAGGTAGGGTGAAGAGCATCGAGGTTCTGTATCGTGGGAAGCTCGCGAGCTTTGATCTCGAACTGTTGACCAAAGCTGCCGTTAAAGGCGTTCTGGCGTGTGGTTCACCTGAGACCGTGAATTTCGTGAACGCACAGTTGGTGGCGCAGGAGCGTGGCGTTGAGGTGCGAGAAACCAAATCAGCGAGTTCGGCGATCTATTCCAGCGTTGTCGAAATCAAGTTGGAGACGGACAAAGGCGTCATGGCGGCGACGGGTGCTATTTTCGAGGATGACCAACCTCGTGTTGTAGCCGTCGACGGGCTGCGGCTTTCCGTGATCTTGAGCGGCCACAAACTTGTCACCTGGCAGACGGATGAGCCGGGCGTGGTAGGGCGGGTCGGTAGCCTGTTGGGCGAAGAGGACATCAACATCGCCGAAATGCAGGTCGGTCGAGCCGAAGCCCGCACCAAGGCGATTATGGTGATGTCCATCGACGACGCTCCTAGCCAATCGGCTCAGAAGAAAGTGAACGGGTTGTCGGGGATTGAAAGAGCACGCTACGTGAAGCTCTAAACCACATTCTCGAAAGGTTTGGGATTCCACGAAGCGTGGAAGAGGAAAGATCGCTCGGGGCTGAGAACGCCAGGAGCCGCAAAGGAAAGGACATCATTAATGACCACAAAAGCCAGCCCGGAGTTAAACCTCCAACGCCTCGGCGAAGAGATCGACATGATTCTCACCGAAATTTATGGAGAGTATGTCGCCGAAGGCTCGCCGACCAAGCTCGGCGGTCTTCGATTCCTCGATGTGCCCAGCGCTAAAACTTTCGCATTCGAAAAGACCCAACCCCTAGACGAGGGAAACCTCCTGATCGTCTCTGCTCCCTCCGTGGGAGACCAGAAAACGGTAGAGAAGCAGATGAAGTCTGGGCCGCATTCCAAGTCCTATAAGGAAATGGTCGTAAGGACCAGTTCGGACGCCGGAAAAGGCGGGAAATACTTCTTGGAATTCGGTTACAGATTGCCCACGATCAAGTGGTTGACCGACGAAGCCATTACGAAAATGGCGGAGACCGAAGGCTGCAACGGCAATGAAGCTGTAAGGCTGCTGTTGAAGAAAGACGTCTTGCCGATCGCCCGCGATGTGATGGCTCATTTCATTCAAGTGATCAGAGAGCACAGCAAGGAAGACGCAATTCTTTAGAATCGTCAGATTTATGAAAAAGAGAGAGGCCGCGTCGCGACCTCTCTCTTTTTTAATTTGGGGTTTTCTTGATGAGCGCTCTAACGCTTGATGCGCCCTGTTAGGCTCTGCTAAAGCTCTCGGCCGTCATTGCCGGAGCCAAGTCCTTCTGGAGCTTCTTTCGCGCTCTACTCAGTCGGGAACGTACGGTTCCGATAGGCAGGTCAAGTAGGTCGGCGATCTCTTGATAGGAGAGTCCCTCGCCGTCGAAGAGAACTAAAGGCTCTCGAAAATCTTCGGGGAGGCGTTCGATCGCCTCTTGGATCTGTTCCGTCCAATCCTTGAGTTCGAAAATCTCAGCGGGGTCTTCTCGGGCGGCTTCTGGGCCCGACTCCTTGATGTGACTGTAGAGATACCATTCTTCGGTGTCGTCTAGTGAAGTAGAGTCCGGAGTACGCTTCTTCTTGTCGATCCGGTTGAGGAAAAGGTTTTTCATGATCCGGAACAGCCAGGCTTTACAGTTGGAACCTTCTTTGTACTTGTCCCAAAAGCGAAATGCACGAAGGAAGGTGTCCTGAAGGAGATCTTCGGAATCCTTTTCGTTGCGTGTAAGACGCAAAGCGTAACGGTATAACGCGTCAAGATGAGGCATTGCCTCTGCTTGGAAGTCTTCTTCCATTCTCGCGAGTTCTTCTCGCCCGCAAGCCTTCCTTTACTCGCTGGAATTTGAGGGGGGTATCCGATCTCTCGGATCTTTGGAGGAGGGCTTGATTCGTCTAAGACAGAAGCCAAAAGAGGGAGCCCAGAGCGCTCGCGCGTTGTGGTGGCTCGATTCGCCGTGACCCACCCTGACGATCTGGAAAACCCCCGTGGCGGAGGGGAAAGCGGTTTTTAGTAACCGGAGGGCGCGGGTGGGGAGTTGTCAAGGGATTCACCAGAACGCCGCCTCATAACGTTCTTGGATCTTTCGGTCGCGCGTGAGCAGAGTACACTCGCTCATTCTCGCGTGAGCAACGATGGCTCGATCGAAGGGGTCGCGGGTCCAACTTTCCCGGCAGGCCCAGCGCATAACGTCGAGATACAGTTCGGTACCAACCTCTAGACCGATATCTTGACGCAAATCAGTCAAGATTGCTTCGGGGCTGGGGGCGATACGGCCGATTTCCGCGAGGAACTGAAGCTCCAAAAGGACGGCGGGAGAGTAGACCAAAGCGCTGTCCTCCAAGACACGCAGGGCAGAACGGGAAAATTTCGTCAAATCTCCTTGGTGGAGCCAGACGACGGCGTGGGTGTCTAAATACAGTCGGGTTGCCAAGCGTCCTCCCAGCCCACGGCGTCGATGTTATCCGCCTCGCCGATGATGGTAGATCGCCTCCTTAGATTTGAGAGCTTCGCAGGGCCTTTCTGCGCCAAGAGGACAACCTTGCCGCCCGGTCGCGACACCTCAATCCCTTCGCCGCTTTCCAAGATCTCGTCTAGCAGGTGATAGAGATCTTTTCGCAACTGAGTGGGGGTGACTTTCTTCATGAGGACATTTTAAGCCGCCAGCATGCGTACGTCAACGAAAAAACGCGTACGCTGCGAGATGGCTAGAGGTTTTGCTCACCCAGAGACCCGCGCGTTCCCGGGTCCTTGCGCGCGCTGGGGCCTTATTGCCTCCGGGAATCGAATGGGAGAGTTGGACGATGCCTGGTTGAGCGTTGTGTCAGCCGGGATAAGCATCAGCGAAAGGTCTCGGCGAGGGCCTGGCAGAAACACAAAATGGGAGCCGATGAGGTCCGGTGGCCTCTGCGGTCTTCAAAACCGTTGTGATGTCGAAAGGCATTAGGAAGGTTCGACTCCTTCCGGTTCCCGCCATTCGTTTTTTGGTCTTCATGGTTGATAGTGACAGAGATTTTTTCTGTCCAGGCGCGAAGCAACCTACCTGGAGTTCAGAATCGAACGAAACGAAGGTCCTCCTAGCTATTGGGAGAGAGATGTGGTGGTCATGGTGGTGTGGGCAAAGGCTTGAGTCCTTGTCATAATCTTCGCTGGTGGCATAGATGTCGGTGATTTTGTGCCAGAAGTTGACCTCAGAGGTTCTGATAGCACGGACGCGTTCGATAAGTTCGTCAAAGTGGTTGTCGGTGGTGCGACGTTCCGCCAAACGGTGATCGTCCAGCGCGAAACCTTTGATGAGGAACTCCCGAAGAGTTCGAGTGGCCCACTGTCGGAACTGAGTGCCACGCTGCGAGCGAACGCGGTAACCTACAGAAATGATGACATCTAGGTTGTAGTGTAAAACTGAGTAAGCTTTGCCGTCGGAGGCAGTTATTCGGAATTTCCGAATAACTGAAGCTTCGTCCAATTCTTTCTCGTCAAAGATGTGTCGAACGTGCTCATTGATTGTGGGTTTCGACTTGTCGAAGAGTTCCGCCATCTGCGCCTGCGTGAGCCAGACGGTTTCATCGAGTAAGCGAACATCGATGCGCGACCCTCCGTCATCGGTCGCGTAGAGTAGAAATTCTGTGGGGTTTGATTCTTGCGCCATACCGATTCCTTCATAGACTGTGCCAAAATCTCCCGCGAATTCCTCGCTCCTGGTTGGGAGCCCAAAAGAGTCTGACGGAGTCCAGAAACCGGGAGTAAACCGGGAGTGGATTTTGGAGGGTTCTCTGGAAGCCTTTGCTGTCAACGTTCCTTTGAAGCGCCAAATCGGTCTTCAAAACCGTTGTGATGTCGAAAGGCATTAGGAAGGTGGCCTCGGGGGACCTCGGAACGGCTGCGCCTTTCGCTCCTTCCGGTTCCCGCCACCCCTGTTTTCAGTTCCTTCGACTACTAAAGGAACTGCCGTTGTCACTAGACAGGACTTCCCACAGGTTGACTCGACCGCCAACCATAGCGGGGATCAGACCGATCAAGCCTAGAAAACCGAAAAAGAAAGAGGAGTCTTCCTGATCGAGCGCTATCCAAAGACCCAGGCCTCCTCCCACTAGCAGACCGACCGCCATATTGAGAAATTCTAAGAGTCCCAAAGGTCGGCTCTCGCCCCCGAGTAGTCCGAAGGAAACGACGATCGGTAGACCGGCCAGGAATCCCGCGAAGGCGCCGATGGCTAAGGACCCCGCGGGGGGGTCGAAGGCCCACCATATACAGAAGAGGCAGAGGCCGACGATCGCCCCGAAGACGCCCGCAGGTAGCAGTCGTCGTCTGAGTAGATGCGGCGGCATATCATCAAACTTTCCTAACAGGAAAGCGCTTGCCACCGCGCAAACGATCCCTAAACTCACCTCTTCTAAAAAGAAGGGGAGATCTAAATCGCTCAAATCCCAAGCCAGGCCAAGAGCCGCGCCAAAGGCTGTCACTAAGCCTATGGCGACCACCCCCTGGGCAGTGGAGTGAGCGGTTTCTCTGAAGTCCGCGCCAAGTGTTGAGCCCACCGTAGGCTCGGCTGCGGATTCTGAACTGTTTTTTGTTACGGCTGTCATCGGCTTTTCGCAGCTGTAACAGTCGGCAGCGTCGGCACGATTGGAGGACCTGCAATGAGGACAGAGACGATAACCCATGACTGCATTATGCCTTGACAGGCACTAAAATGCAATTTTTTCGAGGGTTTTGTGCTTGATAGAGGGCTTGGCGCCAGGCCAGCTTTTTAGAATTTCGCGAAACTGGGGATTTTGACGGTGACTTTGATGATGCCGGCACCGCCAGGTGGATCTTGGCCGCCGGCCGTTTTTCCGATGGACCCGGCGATGGTTGGGTCCTGACCGTAGATGTCGTCGTAGCCAAATCCGTAGACTTTTTTGTCGATGGCGTACCGGTGGAGGATCTCCGGATAGTGATTGTAGAGTTTGGAAGCGTTGGTATAGAACGTGGGTTGACCATTTTTGTCATTGGACCAACTGAGATAGTCCTCGAAGACACCGCGATTCAACGCAGCCAGCAGCAACGAGCCCAGTCGTCTGTGAGCAACGCTGCCGTCGTTGGAGTAAGAGTCGTTGCCGCCTTTGATGTCGTCGCACTTTAACACCACGAAAGTGCTTGGTTTTCCTAAATTGTAGACTTCACCTAAGCCGGACTGACCGCCGGCGACCGAGGTGTTAGTCATGGTGAGGATGTTCTGCGCATTGACCAACTGACCGGTGTAGGTAAAGCCGTAGGGGTTATGTCCGGGAAGATTGTCCGGTATGTTTAGGACCGTACTCATATACTTGACCCAAGCGGCGTCGATGATGGGCTTTAGGTAGCTTTGGAAGGCGTCGTCGGCGGGTTTGAACTGGAGGATGTTTTGCGGGCCGAGCACACGCAGGATTTTAGTGGTGTCTGGAAGGCTGGTGTCGAACAACGGATTGGTTCGCTCAGTCGGCGGAATAGAGTCTGGGAATTGAGTGACCACAAAGCCTTTGAAGCCTTTTTGAGCTTCGGGGAGACTGTTGAATTCGCCCAAAATGTCGGCTCTCGAACCAGCCAAAAATCCTACCGACTTTTGGCTGGCGTCGGAAAACTCGACCTCCATGCCCAAGCCGACGGAATAGAAGTCCACCACGCTGGTATTTACGAACAGCGTGTACCAAGGGTCGGCTACGGTCAGGTCGCGGGTGGCACTCAATTCCATGAACTCCCAAGGGATCAGAAAGTCGGGACTGCCGGTGAACGAGGGTCCTTGAAGCGCCTTGCCGGTGAACGGAGCGGCGTCGAAGGAAAGGGTGACTGCTGTGTTGGGAGGGACGGCCTGGCTGAGTTCGATCGAATGGCTAGTGAGTACCTTGCTGACCACGGTTCCGGTGGGCACACCCGCTCCCGAGACAGGTTCGCCAGGATAGATTTGGGTGGTTGCATCGATTGTCAAACTGGCAATCTGTTTGCCGTCAGCACCAGAGGTGCCGCTGCCGGTGACGCTGCTGGTGACAGGAGTTCCCACTCCGGTGGGCGCTCCGCCGTTAGTGACGTTGAAAGCGTAGCCAGAGGCGTTGATGGCTATCCCTGGAAGGCGTTGGCCAAATGAGATGTAGATGCGGCCGGAGTAAAGGTTCTCTCGAGGAACCTCCATAGTGTACGTGTTTGCACCCGCCGCGGTCATTTCCGACAGGGTGAAGAAATACTTGTCGTTGCCAACGAACGAACCGTCGGGGTTTTTCTTGAGGAGACTTGTGGGGGCGCGGTCGAATTCGGTCAAGGAAGAGTCTCCGGGCTTGGCCAGATAATACCAAAAGACGTTATCCGGCTTGCCCGCCGGAGGTTCATTCTGTCCTTGGATCTGTACGTAGACTTCGTTGGCGGCATAACTCGAACTGTTTTCGATGTTAACGGTGAAGGTCTCTTTGTCTGTGGCTCCCGCGGTAGCGGGCCCCACGGCTAAGAAGGAAGCGCCGAGATTGGTCGACAGCCGACGGCGATTGCCGCCGTCGGAATCGCTCACGAAGATGTCGCCTTCTACGGTGGCGTCGGAGGTGCCCTGAGCGCGAGTGCTGCTGGGCGCGACGAGGTGAAAGATGTGACTTGCCGACGGGCCGTGAAGCGCGACAAATTCCGCCTCATTGGGGCTGCGCGTGATCTGTGTTTCGGACTGACCGTCGAGGGACCAAGTTTCACCACCCCTGATGAACAGCACGACGCCGTTGGGAGGGCAGTAGGACGGTTGAGTGTCTCGCTGGGCGCCGTCCGTGAGATGGATGACGTTCCCGCTGCCCGAGACGGCCACGCTCGCAATCCGGTTGCCGCGTTCAAAAATTAGAGTGGAACCGTCGGACGAAAAAGTGGGGTGTCGGTCGAGGTTCGTCCCGGAAGTTACTTCCATAATGCCGGTCCCGTCGGCGCTCATGATGTAAAGGTTGAAAACCTGAGGAGCGACCTGAGCGGAAAAGGCGATGCGCTGACCGTCCGGGGAGTACACGGGGTCCAAGGCGGGAAGTGCGAACCCCGGCGTCAAGTTGGTCAGGCCGCTGCCGTCGGTCTGAATGCGAAAGATGTCGGCGGTCCCCGTCCGGTCAAGGTTGGAGCGTGAGAAGATGAGACTGAGCCCATTGGGATTGAAGAAGGGGTCATCATCCTGAAAGCCGGTGGTCAAGGCAACAGGATTCTGTGCGCTGCCGTTAAGGAGCGACAGTTCGCCATTGCGGGCGACCACTAGACTACCGGTAGTCACGGATGCCCCAGGGGTTGGGGCCGTCAGACCGGTGAAAGACCTCGAGTCTGTCGAAGAACCACATCCCGCCAACGTAGACAACGCGAGGAGAACAGGAAGGAAAAGACGAGCCATCCTTGCTACTAAACTCTGATTTGTGATCATGGGGTCTCCTGGTCTCGGAACGGGTCAATGTTGTGGGGTTCGTCATTTGGGCTTTGACTTTTGTTAAGAACAACCTGTGTTTGTAATGGAGAGACGCACTTCGTTACAAAAGGTTCCCTTGCGGGAACGGGTCATTCCCGTCTGACAGGTTTTTTCCAGGCTCGCTCGCACTGACCAAGATGGAAGAATCTCTCCTGACTCACCCCATGTCGGTTCTGGTCTTGCTTCTTGGAATTTTGGCAGTTCTGTTCGGCGCCAATCAGAAAGCTTGGGGTCAAAAACTTTTTCAATACGTTCCTTTGCTGGTCTTCGCCTATTTCGTTCCTACAGTTTTTTCCAACATTGGAGTGATTCCGATGTCTGGTAAATTCGAACTATATAAATTCATCAGTGATTGGTTACTTCCGGCTAGTTTGGTGCTCATGATTTTGGCGGTGGACATCCCCGCCATCAAGAAGCTGGGTCGTAATGCCGGTCTGCTGTTCTTGATCGGGACCGTGACCATCGTTTTGGGAGGGCCGCTGGCGGTGTTGTGTTTCGGTTGGGCCCTGCCGGCCCAACTGGGAGACGAGTCCTGGAAGGGTCTAGCGGCGCTTTCCGGATCGTGGATTGGCGGCGGGGCGAACTTTGTGGCCGTGGGTCGCTACGTCGAGGTTAAGGACAGCACGCTCTCCTTGATGGTGGTGGCCGATGTGGCGGTGGCTAACATTTGGATGGCCGTCCTGCTGGGTTTCGCCAACAAGGAGCGGGCCATGGATGAGAAGATCGGCGCGGACCGTAAAAGCTTGGACGAGTGTCGAGAGAAGGCGGAGGCCTATCAAGCCCAGTCCGCTCAACCGATGAGCATGCCCGACCTTCTGTTGATCCTGTTCATCGCCTTTGGAGCGACGGGAGTGGCCCATGCCATCGCACCGAGTCTGGTCGCGACTTTTGATAGTATTCTAGGCAAAGACAACAATTTTTTAAACTCTTTCACTTGGGTGATCGTGTTGGTCGCATTCGTGGGACTCGCGCTATCTTACACGCCTCTGAGGCGTCTTTCGGGGGTTGGGGCCAGTGCTATCGGGTCTGCTTTTCTATACATCTTGGTGACAACCATCGGTGCCAAGGCAGAGTTTAGCCAAGTTTTCGATCCCAAGAACGCCGGAATGCTTTTAGTGGTTGCCGCTTGGATGACGTTTCACGCTCTTTTAATGTTGGCCGCCCGGAGATATCTCAAGGCTCCCGTGTTCTTCTTGGCGGTGGGCTCTCAGGCCAACGTAGGAGGCGCGGCATCAGCGCCCATTGTGGCCGCAGCGTTCCATCCCAGTCTCGCTCCTGTGGGGGTTTTGCTGGCTATTCTGGGCTATCTAGTCGGTGTGTTTGGAGGCATTGGATGCGCGGGTCTCCTCAAGATGGCCTACGGCGTTTGGCATTGACCGAGCATCGTGTGGATGAACCCTTTGAAGCCAGTAGAGGGAGAAAGGTGTCTCTCTGGTATATCTGTCCCTGCCGGGCCCTAGGTCCTAAGTGGAGGGTGTCCCAACGGGGAGAGGGATGAATCATCTTAGGGCAGAAGTTTGGGCTCCAGGAGTGACGAGGATTCGACTATGGAGACAGAAGTGAAAGAATCAGAAGGTAACGGCCCAGCCGAATCCGAGACTTCCAAAGAAACTCGGCTCTTGGTAGCGATAGGAGATCTTCATGGAGATTACTATCGTCTAGAGCGCTTGCTTCGCGAGAATGATCTGGTGGTGCCGGGCACCATGGCCTGGAATCCGGAAGCGTCGCAGGTGGACCTGATCCTCATCGGCGACTACGTGGACTGGCGTAACGAGCCCCTCGAGGGTCCCCAAGGGGAATGGGTTGAAGGCGCCAAGCGTATCCTCGACACACTGTACGCTCTCCACAATCAGTTGGAGACGTTGCGCGAACAGAACGAGGGTTTTGACTCCCATATCTACACGATTTTAGGCAACCATGACGAAATGATGATCGAGGCGCATTCCGTCTTTTCATTTCTGGACATGAAGCAACTCGAAGAGTTCTTGGGCGCAGTCGGTCAGAACCGTCACGTCCGGCACGCCATCGCGGGCCTCGGGCTCGAGCAGAACCAAATTGAACGTCTTCTCAAGTTTCTCAACTGGTACGTTCAAGGCGGTCAAGCCACGGTAGAAGGCTACGGGGGCCTTGACGTCTGGCGGCAGGCGATGGATGAGGATATGGGTGACTTCTTACGCCAGTACTTGAGATTAGGCGTGAAAGTCAACGACCGTCTTTTCGCTCATACGGCTCCGGACCCTAGACATTTCTGGCTGCCTATCGATGAGATCATGAGTTTGCCACAAGATCAGTACAAATTGGCGAAAGAGTCGTTTCTCTGGTCCCGAAAGATTTGGGGATACGATTATTGCACTGGTTCCCGTACGGTTCCGTTCACTCCCGAGGAGATGGACGAAATGCTCAAGGGAATGGGAGTGAAGGGTGTCGTCGTAGGGCACACTCCGCTACCGCACGATGGCAAACCTGTAGTGGCTTATGAAGGACGGGTCATCAACATCGACCTTCACGCCTTTCCCGGAAGCGAAGCCTTCATCGAGCGTTACGTGCCTGAAGGGGAGAAGAAGACTCCTCTGCGCGACCTTTCGTTGGGGCGCTAATCTAGATGACGACGGTGGCTGTCCAGGACAAGGCTCAGGCTCTCGTCACCAACATTCGAAAAGTCATCAAAGGGGACAGTCCAGCTATAGAGCACGCTGTCCTGGCCCTGCTCGCCGAGGGACACATCTTACTAGAAGACGTGCCTGGAGTTGGCAAGACAGTCCTCGGACGCAGTTTGGCCCGGTCCTTGAATTGTGAGTTCGCCAGAATCCAGGGCACCCCTGACCTTTTACCCACGGACCTCACGGGTGTTCAGATTTTCAATCAGAAAACCGCGACCTTCGAATTTCGACCAGGGCCGCTGCATCATCAGATCGTACTGGTAGACGAAGTCAATCGAGCGACTCCCAAGACCCAGAGCGCGCTATTAGAGGCCATGGAGGAGCGTCAGATCTCTGTCGATGGCACGACTTACCAACTGCCGCGCCCCTACCTCGTGATAGCGACCCAGAATCCCATTGAGCTTGAAGGTACCTAGCCGCTGCCGGAAGCCCAGTTGGATCGTTTCTTGATCAAGACGTCCTTGGGCTATCCCGACCGCGCTAACGAGATGGAGATTCTCAAAGACCAGGTTTTTCAGCACCCCTTAGAAGCTCTCCAGCCCGTGCTTCAATCCTCGGATATCCTTGAACTGCAGGAAGCCGTCCGTCGAGTCGCCCTTTCCGATGTGCTGACCGGCTATCTGGTCGACCTCGTCCGCTACACACGCGAGCAGGGACGCGGTATCACTGGAGTTTCTCCTCGAGGTGGCTTGGCTTTAAGGCGTGCCGCACAAGCGAGGGCCTTTCTACACTCTCGGAGTTACGTGACGCCCGAGGACATTCAAGCGTTAGCACCGGTCACGCTGGGGCACCGGATCTATTCGGTGACTGACCCAACCGGGCGAATCGGTCAAAATTTAGTGGCCGAAGCTCTTAAGGAAGTGAAGGTTCCGGTATGAAATCGGAAAAAGCAAAGCGAAAAGTCCAAAGTATCCATTTGGGCGATGGAAAATATCTCGAGTCACGAATCCTTACGATGGAGTGGTTCGGCGGCGATTCGGACGATGAGATGGAGACACTGGCTAGGCTCTATTTCCAAGTTTCCTCGACGGAGTACGCGATTATGGCGAAATTGGGAATGGTTGATACCGATGCGGCCTCTGAGGAATCAGACCAAGATTTCAAGATTGTCCTGAGGACCGACCGGGACCTAGTGGACGAAGAAGAAGAAACTCTCGCAGAAGAGTGGGAAGCGAGCTTCGACGATCCCACCTGCGACCTCTCCGTCTGGGTAAATTTGGATTTCTGGGAAGTCGAATCCGTCGACTAGGCACTTTGCGGACTTTTTGAAAGATTTTTCAAGTCTATTCAGAAAGGACATCGAACTTAGAGCCTCGCCTAAGAGTGTATCCGGCTACTCCGGCATTCACAAAGGGCGGTTCTGTCACCAGGAGATATCGTGATCAGAGTTCGTTTCGCACCAAGTCCAACAGGCTACCTTCACGTCGGAGGCCTTCGCACCGCTCTCTACAATTGGGCTTTCGCCCGCAAAGAGGGGGGGAGGTTCTTGCTCCGCATCGAGGACACGGACCGTACGCGTCTGGTGGAGGACGCCGTGGACAACCTCCTGCAATCGCTGAAGTGGGCGGGGATCGAAGCCGACGAAGGACCGCACCATGAGGGCGACCACGGACCGTATGTTCAGAGCGAACGTCTCGACATTTACCGCGAGCACGTCGAGCGTCTGATCCAGGGCGGACACGCCTACCCGTGCTTTGTGACCTCGGAAGAACTCACAGCCATGCGCGAAGAGCAGATGGCCGCTGGGAAGTCAGCGATGTATGATGGGCGCCATCGAGATCTCGATCCAGACGAGGTCAAGTCTCGGATCGCGGCAGGCGAGTCCCACGTGATTCGAATGCGAATCCCTGACTCTGAAGACATCGTGTTCGATGACGTTGTGCGCGGCACCGTCTCCATCAACACAGCCACAGTCGATGACCAGGTACTCTTGAAATCCGACGGTTTTCCCACTTACCATCTTGCCGCTGTGGTGGACGACCACCTCATGGAGATCACTCACGTGATCCGTGGCGAAGAGTGGTTGACGTCGACTCCCAAGCACATTCTGCTGAATCGATATTTTGGATGGACACCGCCCAAATATGCTCATCTTCCCTTGATCGTCAATGCTCAGAAGAAGAAACTCTCCAAGCGAGACGGCGATGTTTCGGTAGAGGCTTTTCGTGATAACGGGTTTTCCGCCGTCGGTCTGGTCAACTTTTTGGCGCTTCTGGGCTGGAACGCCGGAGATGATAAGGAGTTCTACTCCTCACTCGACGAATTGGCGGAAGCCTTTTCCCTGGAGCGCATCAATAAATCAGCGGCGGTCTTCGATCCGGACAAGCTCAAACATATCAACTTCTTACATCTCAAAGAGATGCCGGTCACAGAGATCATAGCTAACTTACCGCCCTCGTTTGAACAGGCCGGCTTGACCATGCCCGACGCCGAGACCATGACTTCCATCATCGAAGTGATGCGCGAACGGGCGAGCGTCTACCACGACTACGTGGAGGGCTGCCGATATTTCTACGAAGCCCCCAAGACTTACGAAGAGAAAGCTTTGAAAAAGCGTTGGAAAGAGGATTCTCCGGTCCTTTTGGGCGGCTATCGCGAACGTTTGACGACCTGCACCTGGGATCTCGAAACCTTGGAGGCAGAACTTCAACAGGTCACCGAAGCGGCGGAGGCGGGTGCGGGTCGCTTAATCCACCCCGTTCGCTTGGCCGTCTCGGGAGTTGGGGGAGGACCTGGACTTTTCGAGCTTATGCTTGTCTTGGGGCGTGAAGAGTGCCTGAGCCGGATCGACCTAGCCCTGGAACGTCTGGCGGTGAAAGTGTGAGCGCCGACCAAGGTTGGGTCTTGGCGCTAGACTTCGATGGCGTATTGTGGGATTCCGCGGGTGAATGCTTCGAAGTGGGCTGCTTAGCTTACCAAAAGCTGCTGGGTCGCGATCTTTCGACACCTGGGTACCGTGAGCGTTTCTTGTTGGGCCGTCCCTTGGCGCGGACCGGACATGATTTCTTCTTGATTCTCAAACTTCTCGAAGAGAACCCCAGCTTGGACCTGAGGGATTTTCCCTTGGAGCAGTTTGTCGGGCTGCGAGAGAGCTTAGCCTCTCAGACGGTCGAGTTTGACAAGATTTTCTACACGCTGAGAGCCGAGTACCGCGACAACCAACCGGACCTCTGGAGATCTTGGCAGGGTCCTTATCCTGAAGTCATGCGACTGCTCGACCGCTGGGAGGACCGCTTTTTAGGTGCGGCGCTCGCGACCACTAAGGACGGCCCTTCGGCCCGAAGCCTCATGCTCAGCGCGGGCCGAGATTGGCCGATTTTTGGCAAAGAGTTCTCAGTCGAGAAGGCCGAACAGATCAAAGGAATCGCCGACCACTTCAAGGTGGTTCCGAGTTCGATTTTATTCGTCGACGATCTGCTGGAGAACCTTCAGCAAGTCGCCCCCACAGGAGCCAGAACGGCTTTGGCCTCATGGGGATACAACACCCCAGAGTCTCGTGAGGAAGCTTTAGGATTAGGATTTCCCGTGGTGGACGTACCAGCGCTTGAGAAGCTGTTCGCCGGCGTGATGGGTCGGATGATCGCTTGAAGAATCTGGTCCTATTCGACATCGACGGAACGCTGGTTACCCCCGGTGCTGTGCCCATGGATTGTTTCAGGGAAGCGTTCTCAAAAGTCACCGGACGCTCGCTTCCCACCGAACTCGAACCGCATGGGAAAACGGACCCCTTACTGGTGCGAGAAGCCTTCCGTATGGTGGGTATTCCCAAACGGGACTGGGTGGAAATGGAGCAGAAGATTCTGCGCAAGTATCCCAGATATCTTGAGCGACGAGATCGGGAGTTGCGCGACTCGTGCCGCTTACTGGCCGGCGTGGAGAGTTTGTTGGCCTTTCTGCAATCTCGGGGATGCCCGATGGGTCTTTTGACGGGAAATCTTGAACTTGCCGCTCGACTCAAGTTGGAAGTGTTCTCATTGAACCGCTTTTTCCCCGTGGGCGGTTTCGGCTCAGACTGCGCCGACCGCAATCGCCTCGGGAGAGTCGCCTTGGAGAGGGCCATTCGTTTTTATGACAACCGTTTCGCTCCCGAGAAGACCTGGATCGTTGGGGATACTCCCCGCGACGTGGAGGCGGCGCGCGCTCTTGGGTGTCGCTCCCTAGTTGTGGCAACAGGCCCCTGCTCCAGAGACTTTTTAGAAGAGTTTCTGCCGGACGCCAGCTTCGACGATCTCGGCCAGGTCGGCTCCATCGTGGAAGTCCTGTCGAAGTTTTAGAGAGATGTCAACAGGCCCCAGTCTTGGTTTGGAAGTGAGTCCTATGAGTCAAACCTATTTCAGTTCTGTCCCCAAACTTGGTCCCGGCGATCTTGTCTATTTCCGAGACGCGTGCATCACGAGCGCCGCCGCGCGTCGCCAGGATGCGTGCTTTTTTCACAAAGCGTCGCCTGAGGCCACGGATGCCCTTCGCTGGCTTGGAATCCAGGGGACAGACGGGAGCGAGACTGGTCGCTGTTACCTCGATCTCCAACGGACGGCATCAGACGCTCGTCCAGGCGATGAGAACACTTTTCTCGCGTCGACTCAGCTGTTCCCGAGCCGGTCGCTGGGTGACTATCGACATGACGGCTATCTGGCCGAGACCATGTTCGCCTGCCTGGTCCGCTCTAGTTACGGCCCGGCATCGTTGGACTTTTTCCCAACTCTGTCGGAATTAGGATTTTACTTTGACGACGCACTCCTGCTCGAAGGTGAGGCTCGCTGGGATGAAGAGTACCTGGCACTGTGCCAAGCTTTTTTTATGGAGGAACTGACGCCCCCAGAGTTGCTCGAGAAGTCCCTCGATGTCTTTGGTCACGAGAAAAAGAACTCATTGATAAGGCAGAGCCTGCGCTGGCAGCAAGAACTGCACGGGGTAGCGTTTCTAGTGTCTTCAAACCTGGAGACGCTGCAGCCTCTGTCAAAGCTGCTGGACGCCCTTTTGGGCGAGGGGACTGGGATCCCGGAACTGGGAGCCCTTATCACTAGGGGCACGGATTGGAGTCCGGAAGTTGTCGACGAGGTGTGGAAAGGCTTTACCACAGAGGCGAAGCAGCGACTGATCGTCGAGTTGTGTCCCGGATTCTCAGGGCTTGCCAAAGAGCTCCTCTACACTTTGGGACCGGAGTTTCTAGGTTGGAGAATGGCGGGGACGGCGGTCGGGACGTGATCGATTCCGACGTCGTTAAATTTCGAACTGCCGCTCCAGAAGTGACCGCACGGTTGCGACGCGACCATCCGTCTCTCTCGCCCTTGTTGGCGGAACTACTGGCTGGAAGAGGATATCACGACCCCGAGGAGGCTGAGAGATTTCTGTCACCCTCCGTGGACGATCTGTTTGACCCTATGGCCTTGAGGGACATGGATCGCGCTGTGGACATCTTGCGGCGCAGCCTGGAACTGGGGCACCGCATCCTCATTCATGGGGACTACGACTGCGACGGTATCTGCGCGACGACCCTTCTCCTTGACGGGCTAACCGAACTGGGTGCCGATGTCGATTTTCATATACCGGATCGCTTCGAAGAAGGGTACGGACTATCCATGATGGCGGTAGACCGCTGTCGGGAGGAAGGCTTCGACCTTCTGCTGTCGGTGGACTGCGGCTCGTCGTCCCATACCGAGATCGCGGCGGCCCAGGAAGCTGGTATTCGGGTCATTATTACCGACCACCACCAGGTCCCGGACCCGCCCCCCACGCCAGACGCCCTCGTCAATCCTCAACATCCAGAGGACACCTACCCTTTCAAGGGCCTCTGCGGCACAGCCGTCGCTTTCAAACTACTTCAGGCTCTGCGGCAAGAGAGCGGTGTCGAGCCGAGTCACCTCATGGATCTGGTGGCTTTGGCGACGGTGGCGGATGTGGTGCCTCTCAGGGATGAGAATCGAGTTCTGGTTCACTATGGGCTGGGTCATATGAGTCGCACCGAACGTCCGGGACTGATAGCCCTTCTGGAGGCCGCGGGGCGCAATCCCCACGAACCGGTCGACGCGGTCACGGTGGCTTTCGCTCTGGCCCCTCGGCTCAATGCGGCCGGGCGCCTCGAGCATGCCCGATTGGGAGTAGAACTGCTACGGACTTCCGCTATAAACCATGCCCGAGAATTGGCTGACACTCTAAATTCTCTCAACGAAGAGCGCAAGGAGTGCGAGCGGCGTATCAGCTTGGAGATCGAAGCTCGCCTCGAGGCGGACCCATCGCGCTGGAAGAGCGGCGCCATTGTGGAATTTAGCGACGGCTGGCATCAGGGCGTGATCGGTATCACCGCGGGCCGTCTGGCCGAAAAGTACGCCGTTCCCGCACTTGTGATCGCCATTGATGGCGAGCGAGCTAAGGGCTCTGGCAGGTCTCCTGAAAACGTCGATCTCTTTCAGGCACTGTCCAGCTGCGCCGAGATCTTTTCGAAGTTCGGCGGTCATCCTCGAGCCGGCGGTTTTTCTTTGCCTACCGATCGGTTGGATGACTTGCGCGAAGGCTTCACGGCCGCCGCTAATACGTTGCGTCGGGGCGTGGCCCCGGTATGGGCTGATGCCGGCCTCAGGCTGAGCCAGATAGATCTGGCGTTGGCCACTCAGTTGGAGCGTTTCGAGCCCTTTGGAGAAGCGAATCCGAAGCCGGTCTTTCTTCTCGAAGGCGTCACCTTAGTCGGACATCGCACCGTGGGCAAAACCAGAGACCATTTGCAACTAGAGTTGGAACAAGGGGGCGAGCGCCACCGAGCTATCGCTTTTCGCAAAGGACCGTTGCTGAGTGTTTTGGATGCTCAGACTTTTCGTTACGACCTCCTCTGCTATCTTCAACGCGATCATTTCCGGGGTCAAGACAGAGTCTCGATTCAGGTGACCCATATCATCCGACCGGCCCAAAGAGAGCCTGACGGCAAGGCTATCGTGGACTGTCGCAATGTGCGGCATAGGCGACGGGAACTAGAAGCTTGGTTGAGTGGTGAAGAATCGACCATCGCCGTCTGTCGAGATGTCGAAAAGGCGATGATCGCCTTTCCTCAGTTCGCGCAGAGGTTTCGGTCCTACCAAGACGTCGTGGTGCCGGACGGATGTCTGGTTTTGCTGACTCCACCGTCACAGCCCGGTGAACTGGTTCAGATGATGGAGCGCTGCCGCCCGAGTCGGGTGGTGATGCTGTTCGGTCGACCGGAACTCGAGAACGTTCGTTCAAGCCTTTTGTTGGAGAGTTGGGGGCGGACAGAAGCCATAGCACTTTGGAGAGAAATGAAGCGCCAGAAGATGGCACGTTTCGACCTCGAAGGCTTGACGATTCGTCTAGCCGACGACCTACGCTATTCTCGGCAGGTTGTTAGTGAGGTTCTTGAGGCGTTTCTGGAAACCCAAGCTCTTATCCATGGCAAAGATGGACGTTTAGAGTTAGCTCCGGGAAATGGCCAGAAGTTAGAGACGACGCGGCCTTTTAAAGCCAGGGAAGAGCGTGAGAAGGGTTTAGAGCAGGTTTTGGCCTTGTTTAGCGGACCCCAGCTTCGACAACGCTGGGAGACTCAGTTCCCCTGGCTGGACGAGATGTCTCGAATTCTCGTAGGCACCCCCTCGTGAGAGGAACGTTTTGTGGAGGCTTCGGCGATCGAGCCCTCCTCGCCAGGACTCCTGAGGAATTGGCCAAAGCCTTCTAGAAGGCCGGACTCGGCGCACGGCATCCTATCAACAATATTTACCATAGGAAGAGATTCATGAATTTAGCTGATCACATTAGAGACATACCCGACTTTCCCAAAGAGGGAATTCTTTTCAAAGACATCACCACCCTCGTCGGACATGCAGAGGCTTTCCGAGCTAGCATTGACCAGTTGGAAGAGCGATTCAAGAACCAGAACGTTCAAGCAGTCGTGGCGGTAGAAGCTAGAGGCTATATTTTTGGAGCCCCTCTGGCCGACCGCCTTGGCGCGCGGTTTGTGCCGGTTCGAAAGCCGGGAAAACTCCCCTACGAAATTTTGACGGAGGATTACGACCTCGAATACGGTTCGAACACGCTGGAGATTCATACGGACGCTCTGTCCAAAGGTGAGAGAGTCGTCATCATTGATGATCTGATCGCTACGGGTGGCTCGGCCGCCGCAACCATCGCCTTGGTGGAGAAGCTAGGAGCCGAGGTGGTCGCTTTGGGGTGCGTGGTGGAACTTGCGTTCCTGAATGGACGCGAGAAGCTGGGCAAAGTACCTCTCGAGGCCCTTCTGAGTTACAGCTAGGGGACTACTCCGATAGCCTCCTCAAACGAGCCCAAGAAAAGTGTAAGTAGAGGTCGACTTCCGCTGTGTCGGTAGATCCCACGAACCTGCTGAGCCACATTCTGGCCGCGACCGGAACGGTCACGGACCCTCACGGAGAAATTCTCAAGCGTTCTCGAGGGCCCATAGATTTGCCTTGGCTGTTTCGGATTCCCAAAGAAGTCGCGCGCCAGGCGCGCGAGCGCTTGGCTGATCCTACCTTTGAAGTCACAGACGACCTCGTGTGGTCTTGGTTCGTTGTGGCATCGGACACCGACTGGAGAGCTCTAGAGCAGTTGGAGCAAAAAGCGTGGCGTCGGGCTCTAAAAACCTGGCAGGGAGACGGCGCCATTTCTGTCCACAACCGAGCCACTCTCCATCGTCTCCTTTATCTCTCGCCGGAAACCGATGAGCGTGGACCGCACTTGCGCCAGAGTTGCCGACTGTACTACCGTCTCAGTCGTGCCCGACCGGACCTGGAAGTGCTGAGCCGGATCGCTGAGTGGAGTGAAGCCCTCCTTGAGGCGGATCTGACACGAGCCCATCTTGCCCTCGACGACAATTCCACCGCGAAGGCTTTGGGAGTACTCGTTGAGGTGCGGGGATTGCCCGCAACCGAATCTCTGCAAGAGAAACTCCTGTTACCCGAAATTGACGACCTCGCCATGACGTCGGCCACTCTTCTTCAGGAACTTCTCCCTTACCAAGGGGTTGTCCAGGCGCCCACGCCTCAACTGCTCAAGAGATGCCAAAATCAACTGGAGAGTGAAATTCTTCCGCTTTCCGGTCGACTACTTTTTCGTCTGGTGCCGGGCTCTCGCCAACGAGATCAGGTAAAGGAACTGGTGGCCGAAGTTTGCGGAGTGCTTTCCCAGTCTTTCTTTAAGGCCCAGGACCATCACTCCGGCCAAAAATGGCAGCGTGAAGCCGAACAGTGGGAGCCGGAGGTTGCCGGGACCTGGGAGCCTACCCAAGTAGTGGATGTGGGAGACGAACAGGCTCCAAGGGTCTCTTTCCCAGAAAAAAAGCTGCAAGAGATGCGGCGTCCTCGCGACTTGGGTTGGCACTGGCTGGGCCTGAAAAGTTGGCCGGTTCGATACTCTGCCCACGAGTCTCGGGAGGAGTGGCTCGAAGCCTTCAAGTTCTTATGGGTGCCGATTTTTCCGCTGCGTCGTTTTATCTGCTATCGCAACATCGATACGGATGAGATCTCGACTCAGACCGAAGCCCCCCTCAAAACACGCGATTACGTGCTGCAAGCTTTGATTGTGGTTGTGGTGAGCTTTGCAGGACTGTTCGCTTTTCCACGGGTCATCCCGGGATTATTAACCAGGAGTCTGCCGGCGGCGCAGAGCCCCACGGACCTGGCGGCAAGACGTGCGAAAGTGGATGCAGCCTTAGAACGGTTGAAGGGCTTGGCGAAGCAGGAAGCCGAACTTCGCCGCGGCTCGACCTCTCCAGACCCCGACAAATTGGAAGCCATCCGCGAAGAGCGAGAGAAGCTGTTCGAGATGATCACAACTTTGGAAAAGGCTGACCGGCAATAGTGCCTTAACGGGCCCAAAAGGCCCGAATTTCGCTGACTTCTGCTTTAAATTTTCCCTAGTTATAATTCGCTGCTTACGAAAGCGTTTTCGCATGCTATAATCGCCGTACTGTTCATGAGTAAACCAGTTTTGGAGGAGAATGGATCCCCGCAGGCGTGGGGGGCGGAGACGGAGGCAACCCAGGCGTCTTTGGATGAGCTTTATCCTCTTCTTCAAGCCTATCTTGATGAGGAAGAGTTGGAGACCATCAAAAGAGCCTTTCAGTTGGCTCAAGATAGACACCGTCCTCAGATTCGCGCCTCTGGAGAGCCTTACATACTTCACCCCCTCGAGGTCGCCATCATTCTGGCCGGGTACAAACTCGACGCGCCAACACTGATAGCCACGATTCTCCACGACACGGTAGAAGACACCGACACCAGTCTCTTGGAACTCGACGAAAAGTTCGGGTCAGAAGTGAAAATGCTGGTGGACGGGGTGACGAAACTGACTGCCATTTCTGCGCGTCAGGGCCGGGATTCTCCCACTCCTCACAGTAAGCAGATGGCCAAGGCCGAGAATCTCCGAAAGATCTTCCTGGCGATGGCCAAGGACCTTCGGGTCATCTTGATCAAACTGGCCGACCGGCTTCACAATTTACGAACTCTGGGAAACCTGCGGCCTGATAAACAGAAGCGTATCGCCAGTGAGACTCTAGAGATCTTCACCCCGATCGCTTCGCGCCTGGGTGTTTTCGACATGAAGTGCGAACTCGAGGACCTCTGTTTCAAATACCTCTACAATGAAGAGTTCGCAGAACTTGAGGCGGCCTCAGAACGTCTCGCGGCCTTTCGTGAGGAGGCTCTGGCTCAAGCTGTTTCTCAGATCCAGGAAAAACTGGAGCGTCTCAACATCAAGGCCATCTTAGAGTGGCGAGAAAAGCACCTCTACAGCACTTTCCGGAAGATGGAACGAACCGGGCGGACCTTGGAAGAGGTCTATGACCTGGTAGCGCTGCGAGTCGTCGTTCCGCGAGTGGAGGACTGTTATTCAGTCTTGGGAGCGATCCACTCGATCTGGATTCCGATGAAAGATCGGATCAAAGACTATATTGCTGTCCCGAAATCCAACAACTACCGTTCATTGCACACCACCATTTTTGGTCCCAAGCAGCAGCCTCTAGAAATTCAGATCCGCACTTCGGAAATGCATCAGGTCAATGAGATGGGAATCGCGGCGCATTGGGCCTACAAAGAAGGCGCCGGAAAGTCGGCCACCAAGGAATCCGCTCTGTTCAAGGAGATCTACCCCTGGATTCGTGCCATTTTGGATTGGCAGACGGACAGCCGAGACGCCAAAGAGTATATTGAGAACCTCAAAGTCGACCTGTTGCAGAACGAGGTGTTCGTCTTCACTCCTAAAGGTGAGGTGGTGGATCTTCCGGCCGGTTCCAATCCCATCGATTTCGCCTACCGGATCCACACGGAGGTTGGACATCGTTGCGTAGGGGCCAAAGCGAACGGCAAGATGGTGCCCCTAACATACTTGCTGCAGAACGCCGATATTCTTGAAATTATTACCTCGAAGTCCGGCACTCCATCGTTAGACTGGCTACGTATCTGCAAGAGCAACGGTGCCCGCAATAAGATTCGCGCCTGGTTCAAGAAGGAAAAACGTGAAGAGAACATCGTTCGCGGCCGAGATATGCTACGCCGTGAACTAGGTCGTCAGCGCATGGACCATATCGCCAGCGAAGGGCCCATGTTGACCAAGGTCTCCGAGAAGCTCAATTTTGTAGATACCGACGACCTGCTGGCTTCTCTTGGGTACGGAGAAACAACGCTTCCTCAAGTGTTGGCCCGTCTGCGTGACGAACTCCCCAAGGACGTCTCGGAGACGCTGCTGCCGACACCACGACCTCGTGATTTTAAGCCGACCGGAGGGCGGGCGGTTGAAGTCGTGGGGATCGACAACATCTTGGTCAAGTTCGCGCGGTGTTGCGCCCCCGTTCCAGGTGACCCGATCCAAGGCTACATTACGCTTGGGAAAGGCGTCTCGGTACACGTCGAGGGTTGCGGGAATCTTAAAGCGTTACTCGATTCCGCGCCGGAGCGCGAGATAAAGGTTCGCTGGGACCAACCGGATTGCCCCGGAGGATATCAGGTCGAGGTCGAACTTGAGGCCTGGGACCGCGAGGGACTCCTCAGCGACGTGATGGGCGTGATCAACGAAGCCAAGGTGCCCACTCGGGCCTGCAAAGCTTGGACACGCAAGGACTCGGCGTTCGTTAAGATGACCCTCGACATTAAAGACAAACGCCAGTTGGAAGAAGTTCTCAAGCGACTTCGCCGTCTGCGGGATGTGATTCATGTTTCTCGAGTCACTCAGAAGTCCGGTTAGGGTGAGGCGACCCGCGGGTCTCTGGACGCCACACGGCCTCTGGTTGGTGCCTTTGTAATGCGGGCCGTTGTTCAACGGGTCAGTTCGGCTTCCGTCACCGTCGAGGAGAAGGTGGTGGGGGAGATCGGCCGCGGGTATTTGATTCTACTCGGGGTCGGCAAGGGCGATACTGAGGTTGAGGCGTCTTGGCTGGCGGACAAGATCGTCGGTTTACGGATCTTCGAAGACGATGACCAGAAAATGAATCTCTCGCTTTTGGACGTAAAAGGTGGGGCGCTAGTGGTTAGCCAGTTCACCCTTTACGGAGACTGCCGCAAGGGGCGACGCCCCTCCTTTATGAACGCCGCGCCTCCCGAGGAAGCGAACCGTCTATATCTTCGGTTCTCCGAGCTTCTACGGGCTAAAGGGATCATAGTAGAAAACGGACAGTTCCAGACCACCATGGAGGTTCGACTTTGTAACGATGGTCCGGTGACCATCATCCTCGATTCCCCCTGAGGGGAATTCGCTCTGTCTGGCCCGCCATCAGTCGATAGCGCCATAGGTGCGCGCTTAAGCCATGACCCCAAAACTATGATCGGTAAGGGGAAATAGAAAAAGGCGGCTCGTGAGCCGCCTTTCGTATGCAATTTTAGTCTTAAAGACTTGCTAGTCAGCGTAAGGGAGCAACGCGAGAAAGCGAGCTCTCTTTACGGCATTCGACAGCATACGCTGGTACTTCGCCGAAGTTCCGGTAATCCTACGAGGAAGAATCTTTCCTCGATCAGAGACAAACTTGCGCAGAAGGCCCAGATCTTTGTAATCGATCGTGGTGATCTTATTGGCCGAAAAATAACAGACTTTGCGTCTGGGTCTCCGGCCGCGTCTTCCTTTGTAATCCATACTTAGGCGATCCTTCTCATAAATGACGTACGGACATTTCTACTCTGCCGGCGGCCAATTGTCAAGTTGCAGAGGAATCTATCCAGCGAACTACGGTTAAGAGCAAATCACCCGATTCGATTGTGATTGTGCCCTTCGGGCTGGTGAGTTGGTTAGCCAGACCTCGAGTTTGATGCCGGAAAAGACTTTCTCCGGCGAGAGGATAGTGAAATCCGTCAAGAGACACGCCTTTCACTTCCTGGCTGAGGGCGGCTAGGCTGATTCGCGTGTCCGGCGGCAGAGACACGTCATAGCTACCCGGCGTTAGAAGATAGATTTCACAGGTTGCGGTCAGCAGACGGGCCCAAATGCCGAGTCGATGGCAGAGGCTCAAAGGGGCCAGCAGATTGACCAGGCAGTGGTCCCACTGCCCCCCTAGGGCGCCTAGCAGGGTCATACGGTCTGCACCTAGGGACTTTGCAGCAAGAATGGCGAGTTCTAAGTCGCTTTCATTCTTGTTTGTGGGATATTTTTTGATTTCCGTACCCCGCGCCGCGGTCTCGTCAACTTCAGCTTGGCTCACGGTGTCCAGGTCACCAATAAGAAGTTTGGGATGCAAACCGAGTTCGCGGCACAGTCTCAGCCCGCCATCGGCGGCAATAACCGGTTGTCCCTCCAATTGGTCCATTGGCAACGACCGAGGGTCCTTTTCGGGACCTCCAGCCACAATGAGAAAAGAGAGGCCACCGCGCTCCTCACGGTGGCCCCTCCTTTCAACGGGAAACAAGGTCGAAGTCAGTGTTAAACTTCGTCTTGGTGAGGATAGGTGTGTTCTAAGGGCGGGTAAAGATTTTCCTTGATGGTGCGGGGGGAGACCCAGCGTATCAAGTTCCAGAGGCTACCGGCCTTGTCGTTTGTTCCGGAGGCTCGGGCTCCACCGAATGGCTGTCGTCCCACCACAGCGCCCGTAGGCTTATCGTTGATGTAGAAGTTGCCCGCGGCGTGAAGGAGTCGGTCGGAGGCCCTGAGGATAGCGGACCTGTCTCGTGCGAAGATCGCCCCTGTGAGCGCGTAAGGGGACGTCTTGTCGCACACTTCGAGGATCTCTTCAAATTTGTCGTCGGGATAGATGTAGATGGTCAGAACGGGGCCGAAAATCTCTTCGACCATAGATTCGTATTGCGGGTTGGTCGTCAAGACGATGGTTGGGCGAACAAAATAGCCAACCTCGTCGCTGTAGCTACCACCGGCGATGATCTCGGCTTCTGTGGAAGCGGAAGCCCGGTCGATGTAGCCGGTGATCCGCTCGTAAGCGGGTCTGTCGATTACGGCACCCATGAAATTGCGGAAGTCACTCACGTTTCCGACGGTCAAGCTGTCGGTCATGTCGATAAGGTCATCTTTGATCTTGGCCCATACAGATTCCGCGATATAGGCCCGCGAGGCCGCTGAGCATTTCTGACCCTGGTATTCGAAAGCGCCACGGACCATAGCGGTGACCAGAGTGCTCTCTTCACAACTCGGGTGCGCGACGATAAAATCCTTGCCGCCGGTTTCCCCGACCAAGCGCGGGTAGCTCTTGTAATTGCCAATATTGGCGCCGACCTCTTTCCATATGCTATGGAAGACCGGCGTCGATCCGGTGAAATGGACTCCGGCGAGATCCGGGTGCGCCAAAACTTTGCCGCTGATCAACTCCCCGGATCCCGGCACCATGTTGATGACTCCCGGAGGCAATCCGGCCTCGCGAAAGAGCCCCATGATGTAGTGCGCGCTCAACATAGCCGTAGACGCGGGCTTCCAGATCACTGTGTTCCCCAGCATAGCGGGACAAGAAGGCAGGTTGGCCGCGATCGCCGTGAAGTTGAACGGGGTCACGGCATAAACGAATCCTTCTAAAGGTCGATAGTCGGTCTTGTTCCATTCGCCGGGGCCTGATGCAGGCTGCTCAGAATAGAGTCGGTGAGCGAAATGCGCATTGAAGCGCAGGAAATCGATCAGTTCGCAACTGGAGTCGACTTCGGCCTGTTGAACGGTCTTACTTTGACCCAGCATTGTCGATGCATTCAAGACGTGACGGGCGTGTTCTCGAAGCAGTTCCGCGGCTCTTAGGAAAATGGACACTCGGTCTTGCCATGGAGTGCGTTCCCAGTCGTGCTTGGCATCGAGTGCGGCGGCGATGGCTTGGTCTACGGTTGCTTCGTTGGCTTTGTGAAAGTTGCCGAGAAGGTGTTGGTGGTCGTGGGGGGGACGGATCTCTCCGAGGTCACCGGTTTTTATCGCTTCTCCACCAATTCTCAGGGCCACTTCATTGTCTCGGTTGCCGAGTGCGACCAAGGCCGATTTGAGATGCTCCTTGGCGGGCGCTCCGGGAGAGTATTCGTAGACTGGCTCATTGAGAGGCGGGGGGGGCGATAGGACGCCATTCATCGCAAGAGTGTAGGGAGAAAGGGAACTGGACATTGTCGAGCCTCCGGTTCATATGTTTTTCATATTTTGGAAACAGTTTCGTCATCTCTTGGCAAGGTGCCGTTTAAGAGTGCGCTCTAGACTAGACAGAGAACTTCCGAATTCCTTAGTAGAAAAGAGAAAGACATGTATCAACTGAACCCGTGCGAATCTTCGGACCCGAATATGATGGACCTTCCCAAAGAGTGTCGGCCGCGAGAGAAACTGAGGCGTTGCGGAGACCTTCGTGCACTCCCGGAACGGGAGCTTCTTTGTCTCCTTTTGGGTCGAGGTGTTGCCGGCCGCTCGGTGACTCAACTAGCCGGCGACGTGGAATCGACTCTTTTCCCGATCTTGCCTCGCACCGAACCTGCCAACCTCGAAGAGTTGACGCGCATCAAGGGCATGGGTTTCGCCACGGCTTCCGCGGTTCTGGCGGGCATCGAATTGGGGCGACGAGCGAGTATGATGCGGGGACGGCCTATTCACGAACCCGTTGACGCCATCTCTCACCTCCTTTGGATGCAGAGCTTGGCGAAAGAACACTTTCAAGCGCTCTACTTGGACACTCGGCGCCACCTGCTCGCTTCGGAAACAATCAGCGTAGGAACGTTGGACAGTAGCCTAGTTCATCCTCGAGAAGTCTTTCGACCGGCCGTAAAGTTAGGCGCATCAGCAGTTTTAGTGGCCCACAACCATCCCTCGGGAGATCCGTCCCCATCCGCTGAAGATTTGGCTTTGACCAACCGTCTGGATAAGGCGGCTAAGGTTTTAGGCTTCACCCTGCTCGACCACCTCATCGTGGCTCGACGAGGCTTCGTTTCCCTCCGGCAGCAGCAATTAGAAGGTCGAGTAGCGATCCAGTTGTTCGCCGCGTGAGAGACTATGCACCTCTCATGCGGCCGAGTCCAGAGGGATTCGGCGCACGACATGTCGGAGAGCACGCGATAAATCGGGCGATAGAGCAGGAGTCCTTGCCTAGGAATTTTAATGTACCCCCTCATGACGATCGCCGTAGATGCCATGGGAGGCGACAACGCTCCCGCTGAGATTGTGAAGGGGGCTGTCAAAGCCGCCAAGGCGATGCGAGCCAAGGTTCTTTTAGTTGGGGACGAAGTTGCCATCAAAAAGCATCTCCCGGCCCGTTTCCTACCCAAGAATATTGAAATCGTGCACTGTAGCGACGCCATTCGTATGGATGAGTCGCCCGGACCCACCCTGCGCCGCAGAGACCAAGCCTCGATGGTCGTGGCGGCCCGTCTGGTCAATGAAGGCAAAGCACATGCTCTTGTTTCGGCCGGCAACACAGGAGCCTTACATCAGATCTCACTGTTGGAAATCGGTCGACTCAAAGGGGTTCGACGCCCAGCTTTGGCCGCTCTGTTTCCGACGGAAAAGAACCCGGCGGTCGCTCTCGACCTCGGCGCCAACGCAGATTGCAAGGCGGAGTATTTGGTCCAGTTCGCCTACATGGGTACCACCTACGCCACCCAAGTGTTGGGAGTAAAAGAGCCTCGCGTGGGCCTGCTCAATATCGGCACCGAGATCGGCAAGGGCAATTCTTTGGTGGTTCACGCCCGAGAACTTTTGGCGGCTACCGACCTTAATTTCATCGGAAACATAGAGCCCACGGGATTTTTTCGAGGCGAAGCCGATGTGGTTGTTTGCGATGGTTTCGTGGGCAATATGATTTTGAAGACCGCTGAAGCGGTTTCAGAGTTCATTCTCGCGCGCGTCCGTCAAGCGGCAAGCACTAACACTCGTTCAAAGATCGGTGGGCACTTGCTCCGGCCTTCACTGAGGAGTCTCAAGCAAGACATGTCCCACACAGATCACGGCGGTGCGATGTTGCTGGGACTCAAAGGCATCGTTATAAAATGTCATGGACGTGCCGACTGGGAAACGATCACCAACGGGATCCGGGTGGCCGAGCAAGCCTTGGAGATGGAAGTTCTTTCCTTGATCAGTGAGTGCCTCAGCCCCAAGGGTGTCGAGGCCTAAAGCTAGGGCCTGTGGAAGTGCGGGGCACTTTATCGGCCGAATGCAGCGAACTTCTGCAAAGATTTCGAGACGCTCTCCGTCTTGAATATCGGGAAGGATGTCGCAACTCGCAGGACATTTCCACTTTGTTGGAGCGCTGGAAGAGCGCTCTCAAGCCCCTTCGCGACCGTGCCGAATCCCAGCAACTCAGGGCTTTGGGGCGCGATTTAGAGGGTGAAGCTTACTTGAAAATGTCCAAAGACGCACGACGCCAGTGCCTGACGGAGGTCGGTTTGCGAATCGGTCAGCTCTTGGGGGATGCTCCAGAACCGCCTAAGAGTAGTCCTTCGTTCAAAGCGAGCACCTCTTTGGACCCCAAGGTGGGATTGTCCACTGACGTCACCTACGTTAAGGGGGTCGGACCCAAACTCGCTAAGCTATTGGAGCGCTTGGGGATTGCCACAGTGAGTGACCTGATCGGGCACTTGCCGCGTCGGTGGGAGGACCGCACTCGGATCGTCACCGCGGCGTCCGCGACGGAGGGCGAAATGGCGGTCGTGCGCGGGAGCCTAGGTCGTTCTACGGTCAAGGAGCCGCGTCGCGGGTTGTCCATTGTTAGCTGTCCCCTTTACACCGTTGACGGAGTGATCGACCTGGTTTGGTTCAATCAGAAATGGATTCTCACCAGTCTGAAGGTGGGGGCCGAGGTTTTCGCTTATGGCAAAGTGGAGTTCAAGTACCAGCGCCCTCAGATGAGTAGTCCAGAACTGGAACTGCCCGATGACCCGCAGTCTCTCGCCGGGAGGTGGGTGCCAGTTTATCCCACAACTGCCCGCATGTCCCAAAAGTGGATCCGCTCCCTGATGTTGATGGTCGTACCCAATTTGGCTCCGAAGCTTCCCGACCCGATCCCGCGCGATATTCGCGAGAAACGAGGTTTTATGGGGCGCGGAGACGCGGTTCTGGAGTATCACCTCCCCACCAGTCCTCTGGGAATGGCCCAAGCCCGACGTCGGTTGGCCTACGAGGAACTCTTTCTCCTACAGGTTGAGATCGGGCTGCAGCGTAGAACTCGAGATCTCGAGCCGCGCCTCACGGAGTACAAGGAAAGCGCTATGGACCCCAATGAGTTTTTTGACCTGTTACCGTTCCGACCGACCGGCGCTCAGGCCCGAGTCGCGAGCGAGATCGTTTCAGATCTGACCTCTTCGGTGCCGATGAACCGCCTGCTCCAAGGAGATGTCGGTTCCGGTAAGACGGCGGTGGCCGCTTTCGCCGCTTGGGCCGCCATTCGTCAGGGCTACCAAGCCGCGATCATGGCTCCTACCGAGATTCTGGCCGAACAGCATTATCAAAAACTGAAGCCCCTTTTGGAACCGGCGGGTATCCGCTTGGGCTTCCTCTCGGGTTCAGTCAAGAAGAAGGCGAAGGAACAAGTCAAGCAGGCTTTAGCGGCCCAAGAGATCGACTTGGCGGTGGGTACTCACGCTCTGATTCAGGCCAACGTGGAGTTCGCCAAACTTGCGCTGGTGGTAGTAGACGAACAGCACAAATTTGGAGTGATGCAACGAACGGTGTTGCGTCAAAAAGGCTATAAGCACAACCCAGACCTATTGGTGATGACCGCGACGCCCATTCCACGAACTCTGGCGCTGACTGTTCATGGCGAATTAGAAGTGTCGCGACTCGACGAACTTCCCCCCGGTCGACTTCCGATCGCTTCTGAATCTGTGCCGTTTTCCCGGCGCAAGAAGGTCTATGAAGAGATTCGAGAAGAGATCACAGCAGGGCGTCAGGCGTATATCATCTGTCCGTTGATCGAAGAGAGCGAGACCGTGGAGGCGACTTCGGCTACGGACGAGCACAAGGTGATCGCCGAAGAGGTGTTTCCCGACTTTTCCGTGGGCTTGCTGCACGGACGGATGAAAGCCGCCGAGAAAGAAGCCGTCATGGAAGCGTTTCGAGCGGGGGACCATCAGATTTTGGTGTCGACGACTGTCATTGAGGTAGGCGTTGATGTTCCGAACGCTACGGTCATGCTGGTACAAGATGCCAATCGATTTGGTCTTTCCCAACTCCACCAGTTGCGGGGTCGAGTAGGCCGCGGGGCGCATTCCTCCCGTTGTATTTTCATGGCGGACACCAAGAGCGCAGACGGTCAACGTCGTCTCAAAGCGATCGCCGAACTGTCTGACGGCTTCGATGTCGCGGAGGAAGACCTCCAGATTCGAGGGCCGGGAGACTACTTCGGCCTGCGGCAAAGTGGGTTTCCTGAATTTCAAGTCGCCGATCTCACCAAGGACCTTATGTTACTTGAACAAGCCCGAGAAGATGCTCAGAGACTGTTAGTTGGTGATCCCGACCTTGAGCGGGAAGCTGTGCTCGTCGCGCACCTCAAATTGAGGGCGGAACGCACCGCAGAGTTGGTTCATTGAAGCGCGCCCCACGACAGTCCGGAGCGCCTAAGGTGAGGCCCACAACCGGCAAGGTTCTGGAGTCTCTCTTGGCGATCTTGGCGCCGGAGATCGAAGGGGCTCACTCCATCGATCTGTTTGCTGGTACCGGTAAGGTAGGCATGGGGCTGTTGAAGAAGGGGGCGGAATCCGTCGTCTTTGTCGAGGCCGACCATCGAGTGGCTAAGGACCTGCGTCGCTGTACCGTGGAGACACTTGGAGTCGAACCGGGTCGGTGCTCTTTCCTTATAGGTCGCATCCCTAAAGTTCTGGAACGTCTGAAAGGCCCGTATTCCCTACTGTTGGCTGATCCTCCCTACGATTGGGACCAGTCCGCTGACCTTCTCCCCGCGTTGAGCCGTTTGGCCGGACCAGAAGCGATCTTGGTTGTGGAGCATCATCATAAGACTCCATACGATGATGTGGCCGGATGGAAACAGTTTCGCCAAAAGAAACAAGGGGAGACCCGTCTCACCTTCTTCCGAATGGCCGGTCACCTTGAAGAGGAAGTGCTACTTATTGATAAACCAAGCGAAACCAGAGACGGCTGCGACGACGGTCACGAAGATGGCTAAAGGTCCGGAGTTAGCCGGATCCAGGTTGATTAAACGCCCGATCCACAGAAGTCCCGCGATAGCGCTAAGCCCTACAAAGACCTTCATCAGTCCCCGAGAACGCTGGACTTCCGCGCGAACCTTTTTCTTGGATTCTTCTTTCTTGGTGTCGTAGCCCTTTTGATCGAAAACAGCTTCTTCAAGTTGCTGGGTGTACACGTTTTCATAAGCAGACTTTTTTTTGCTCATACCATAGAGAATTTGACACGATGGGATTTTTCCCTTGAGAAAAGAAGACTTCCGACGGCCCGAATCAAAGAACCCTCGATGAGAGAGGTCGTCTCTTTTGAGCTATGGTGGGCCCGTCTGGCATGGCTCCTTTCAGGTCTACTCAGTCCCTTCGTGTTGGTGCCCCTCTTCGCAGGGTTCTTGATCGCGGAGATCTCGTCAGGGCGATGGGAATTTCTGACGCTTTACTTGGTGTGCGTCGGTTGCACGGTCGGCGGTCCCGCCCTCTATGTCGGGTACAACGTCTACTCGGGTCGCATCACCGACATGCACGTGCAACTGCTAGAGCAGCGGCAGGCCCCGTTTCTTGTAGGGTTGGCGAGTCTGGCGTTCCAAACAGTGCTCTTATGGGCGATCCGAGCACCCGACGTTTTGGTTGTATATTCCCTGGCGGTCTTCCTCAACGGCGCCGTTTTCACGACGATTTCGCTGCGCTGGAAGATCTCAGTTCACACTGGTGGGCTGAGCGCGTGCCTTGCCGGTGCCATCGCGCTGCTGGGCTGGAGTCCCGCTTGGGTGTTGCTTCAAGGCCCCTTGATTTGGGCCAGGGCGCATCGAAAACGCCATCATTTTGGTCAGGGTCTTGGAGGCGCTATCCTAGGCTTTATTCCAATTTGGATGACGCTGAGGATCTGGTCCGGAAATCCGTCTTTATTTTGAACACCGTAGCACGAATCTAGCGTCATCGATTTTGGGTTGCAGGCGGAGGCGGCTGACCAAGTAGAATTTAGAACTGAGATCAGGAAACGGCCGCGAGGTCGTGTTGGGCGAACGGATGATCGGCCTGAAGTTCCAGGGCTTTCTTGAAGCAATCGTGGGCTTCTTTCTTGAGGCCTTTTTGAGCGAAGACACTACCTTCGAGGTAAAAGAGGTTGGAATCGTCGCCTAACACAGAACGGGCCATCTCCACCTGCTCAAGCGCCAAGTCAAAGTAAGAGCCGCCCATTTTGGCGTACAGTGTGATCAGGGTCAACCAACCGTTGATGTTGTTGTAATCCTCGGCTACCGCTCTTTGAGCATAGCTCGCGGCAGGTTCGTGATATCCGGCCTCTCCAAAAATCTGAGCGAGCAGAAGAAGGGATTGAGCATCGCGCATGTCGTGCTTCAAGGACTCTTTGAGTTCTAATAGGGCGTCCTTGACTCGACATTCGTCAAACAGTCGATAGGCCCGGTCACGGTGAATAGCACATTGTTCTTGATTAGGTAGCATGAGTAGCAGTTCGCGTTATGCGTTTCGTGGCCTGCCGGAGAAAGGTCCCGAGGGCCGGAAGGCCCGTCGTCCAGTCCGAGTCAGCGTCGAGGGCCGAACGGGTCCGCTTCGTTGTAAAGTGCGGAGATATTTTCGATCTGAAGGACGCTTTGTAGGCTTTCCACCTCTTCAACAGAGTCACCCACCTTCACGAACCGCTTGACGGGAGTCTCGCATTTTAGCGGTTTGGAGCCAACCAAAATTCGCCACCCCGCAGGAACGTGGAAGGTTGCTCGACCTTCATTCTGCATCAGCATTTTTTCTCCGTGGGGACTGACCAACACGATGGCTTCGTAGCCCGGCATAACGTCACAGAGGTCCCCGTCCATAAGGAACGGTCCTTGTAGAAGGCGAGAGAGGCTGGAGACGATGGGAACATCGGGTTCAGCAAACGGGAGGGGGGCTGAAAATCCGGGGGTTTCGACGAGGTCGGCCATCTGACGTTTTGAGTCTCGATGATCGAAGGGTTGGTTCCAGGACACGGCGGGCTCCAGTTCTTGAATAAAATTCTAGACTAAGTATAGTAGAGTTCTATCCCGGGATCAAGCTCCGAAACATGTCATGATGGCTTTTCTTCGTTTCGTCTTGTAACTGCCGACTCGGGCCGACCCCGTCAGCTCTAGAACTGCGACCCAGCAAGCTTATAACAAGTCCGCGAAAGCGGCTTCGCTCAAGTCTCTTGAGCAATCCCAATCGGTTGAGGCTGACTTGGAGATTTAGAGAGTCTTCCTTAGTACGTTGACCAGCACGCCGCCGGCCACTCCGGTGACTCCACCGATGACAGCGCCTCCGGCGATGCTGGCGAAGAGGCCGGGTCCGACATTGGCCTCTTTGTGCTCGGTGTCCACGTCGACCTTGCCGAAAAGGGTGCGCTTGGGAACGTCGGCTTTGATCTCCTCGGGGCGAAGGTTTTCGAGGCTGCGATAGCCGTGGCGGGCTTGGCGGTCCAAGTTGCCGTTCATCATGTCCGCCACCGCTTCGGCGTTGGCCGGAAGTTTAGCGTCTCCGTTGTTAGGGACCCAGAAGCCGCCGCCGGTGGGAACTTTGCCGATCACTTTGTTTTGGGTGGAGTAACTTTGCGTGTCGTAGTTGACCGTGGTGGACTGGGCGACGGACGAAATGGCTCCGGCCACCCCTCCGACGACGGCGCCGGCGGCTCCCAAAGTGATGAGAACCTTGTTGTCTCCCTCGGTGCTACGCTCCTCGGTTCCGTCGTAGCCTTGGCCTATCGCTTTGCGCAGTTGCGTGGCGGCGAGGCCCACGATGGCACCCGTACCGGCGCCGATAGCTAAGCCCAAGGCGCCCGAGAGAGCGATGCTGGTGGTGTTGCTGGAAATCGGTTCGCGGGTGGTGTATTCCCCGACTTTTTCGTTCGTCAGAGGTCTACGAAGGATGTCTACATCCCAACCGCTGGGGTTTTGGGGGCTGGCTCCCGTGGTGTGAGTCCCGATGTCGAATCCCACGCCGTTGAGTTTAGGCTGGTTGATGTCGTGGGTGACTTCGTTGAAATTTACGGTTCCGGGACCGGCCGCGATGGCTCGCAGTAAGCCAAAGGTTCCGCCGAGGACGGCTCCGCCACCGGTGGTGGCCATGACAAGCTGCTTATTGGTGACCTGTTTGAACGTGGGGGGCTTGAGAGTGGAGGCCTCATCTAGGTTGCCGAGTTCGGTGCCCACGGTGACGGTGTCGCTGTGGATGCGGCCGAGTTCGGTGTCCACGCGGTCGGCTTCTTTTCGGGCCTGGTCGACGCCGCTGAAATCCTTACCGGTGCTCAGGCTATTCTTGATGAATGAAGTCGCTGTGTTAATGTTCATGGTCTT
>JBBKWP010000297.1:0-2860 GCA_037968995.1 Candidatus Xenobia bacterium | reverse complement strand
GCCCTGGGTGTGCTCGAACTCAAAAATTCTCGGAGCGACATCTCCAAGGGCATCCTGCAGAATTGTCAGAACCAGCGGGCGGATTTCATTCGCAATTTCTTCTCCACTGTCCAGTTCGTGATGGCCGGAAACGACTCTCAGGGCCTGCGATACGGCTCCATCGAAACACCGTCCAAGTATTACCTGACCTGGAAGGAAGAGAATCCGGATTTTGACCCTCGCGTCCACGAAAGAAGCCAGAGATATCTTTCAGGCTCTCATTGCGCGCTGACCGCCAACGCCCTGGACTGCGGCCTTCTGCGCCTCTGTGACAAGCGCCGGTTCTTGGAGTTGATTCACGATTTCGTGGTGTTCGATCTTGGAACCAAGAAGCTGTGCCGCCACAATCAGTATTTTGGGGTGAAAGCCGCCCAACGTCGAACGGCCGAAAAAGAGAACGGCATCATCTGGCACACTCAAGGTTCGGGGAAAAGCCTCACCATGGTTTGGCTGGCCAAGTGGATTCGCGAGAATATCAGCGACGCCAGAGTCCTGATCGTCACCGACCGCACCGAACTTGACGAGCAGATCGAGAAAGTCTTCAAGGGGGTCGATGAGAAGATCCACCGCACTCGAAGCGGCGGCGACCTCTTAGACTGTCTCAATCGGGCCAACCCATGGCTGCTTTGTTCGTTGGTTCACAAGTTTGGAAGCGGTGAGGGAGAAACACTCGAAGAGTTCCTCAAACATCTTGCGAACCGACTGCCCAGCGACTTTTCACCCAAGGGAAATCTCTTTGTCTTCGTGGATGAGTGTCACCGCACCCAATCCGGCAAGCTGCATGGCGCCATGACCAAGATCTTGCCAGAGGCAAGCTTCATCGGTTTCACCGGCACTCCGCTCTTGAAGACGGACAAGCAGCGCAGCGTGGAAGTTTTCGGCAGCTACATTCACACCTACAAATTCGACGAAGCGGTGGCCGACGGTGTGGTTCTGGATCTTCGCTACGAGGCCCGGGACATCGATCAGTACATCACCTCCCCTAAGAAAATTGACCAATGGTTCGATGCTAAAACCAAAGGTCTATCTAGCATCGCGGTCGTGCAGCTCAAAAAAAAGTGGGGCACCATGCAACAGGTGCTCTCCAGCCAGTCTCGCCTGCGTCAGATCGTGGACGACATTATGATGGATATGGCCACCAAGCCGCGCCTGGCCGACGGTCGAGGGAACGCCATGCTGGTGTGCTCCAGCATCTATCAGGCTTGTAAGGTTTACGAGATGTTCGAGAAGACCGACCTTTCTGGAAAGTGCGCCATTATCACCAGTTACAAACCCGCGCCGTCCGACGTCAAGGGCGAGGAGACCGGAGAGGGTCTGACCGAAAAGCTTCACCAGTACGCGGTGTACCGAAAAATGCTGGCCGGCTTCTTCCATCAGACTGAAGACAAAGCCATGAGCCGAGTCGAAGAGTTCGAGACCCAGGTCAAGGAGCGCTTCATCAACGAGCCCGGCCAGATGCGGCTACTGATCGTGGTGGACAAACTGCTGACCGGTTTCGATGCCCCGTCGTGCACCTATCTCTACATCGACAAGCAGATGCGTGATCACGGTTTGTTCCAGGCCATCTGCCGCGTCAACAGGTTGGATGGCGAGGACAAAGAGTACGGCTCCATCGTCGACTATAAAGATCTTTTCAACAGCCTGGAAGAGTCCATCGGCGCCTACACACATGGCGCGCTTGAGGGGTTCGACGAGGAAGACGTGGTCGGACTTCTGACCAATCGCCTGCAAAAAGCCGCCGAACGACTCGAAGAGACGCGCGAGACCGTCAAGGCGCTGTGCGAACCGGTGATGCGCCCCCGCGATGAAGAGGACTACATCCGCTATTTTTGCGGAGATCCCTCAGTGGCCACGGACCTGCGTGATACTGAAGGCCGCAGGGTCGCATTTTATCAAGCCGTCGCCGCCTTCGCCCGAGCCTACGCCAACCTGGCTAACGAAATGCCCGAGGCCGGGTTCACAGCCCTTGAGATCTCAGAAATCAAAGAAGAGGTCCGCCACTACGAAAACGCCCGCCAGTTGGTGAAGCTTGCCGCCTGCGATTACGTGGATCTTAAGAGCTACGAGCCCGCCATGCGTCATCTGTTTGACAGCTACATCCGAGCCGACGAGTCGGAAATCGTCGCCGAATTTGGTGAGCGCGGTCTGTTGGAGCTGATCGTGAAAAACGGAGCGGACGGAGTGACCGGTCTGCCGGGCGCCCTTAAGCGAAAGCCCGGCGCCATGGCTGAGACCATCGAGAACAACGTCCGTAAGGTCATCCTGGACGAGAGCCCAGCGAACCCCAAGTATTACGAGAGGATGTCCCAACTTTTGGATGCCCTGATCGCCCAGCGGCGTCAGGACGCCATCACCTATAAAGATTACCTCGAGAAGATCCGAGACCTGGCCGCCAAGGTCATCCAACCCGCTGGAGCCGATGGCGGTTATCCGAGCACGCTAGACACATCCGCCAAGCGCGCCCTGTACGACAATCTGGGCAACGACGAAGACCTAGCCATCCTGGTGGACGCCGCCGTGAAAGCCAACAAGAAAGACGGTTGGTCCGGTCATCTCATGAAAGAGCGCGAGTTGGCTGGGGTCGTGCGGGAACGTGTCGCAGGCAAAGAGGTCGACCTTGACGCGCTGATGGAACTCCTGAGAAACCAGGGCGAGTACCAATGACCACTCACATCACCGTCAGCTGAATCGCCGTTCAGATCGACCGCAAGGCGATCAAGAACCTGCACGTGGGAGTCTACCCACCCGATGGAAGAGTACGCCTAGCCGTTCCTTTGCGAACCTCCGATGATGCCGCCCGCCTAGCCGTCGTCTCTCGCCT